>NZ_JAXCIS010000049.1:0-76104 GCF_034044025.1 Pseudomonas sp. SED1 | reverse complement strand
CATTTTTACCTTGAAACTTGCAGGGACTTAGAACTTGGTCTGCACCGCCAGCTCGAACGTCCTCGGCGACCCGAGGTAATACGCCGGCGACACATGGGCAAACTCGGCATACACCTCATTCGTCAGGTTACGCACCCGGCCCGTCACGGAGGTGTGTTGATCGACCTTGTAAGTCAAAAACGTCCCGAACAAGGTATACGCCGGCACCGTCAGGGTGTTGGCGTTATCGGCATACACCGACGCCACATACCGTGCATCCACACCCCCTTGCCAATCCTCCGCAAAATCATAGGTCAGCCACAAATTGCCCACCTGCTTGGGCACATTGGTCGGCGTATTGCCCTTGCGCGACACCACCGCACCGCTGGCGGTTTTCTCGTTGAAGTCCTCATACTCGGCATCGACCCAGGCATAGTTGCCCTCCACCAATAGCTTGGGCGTGACCCGCAACGAACTGGCCAGCTCGATCCCCTTGGACGACTGTGCACCCACCGGAATACTGTTGGTCGGGTCCTGCGGGTCGGTCACGGCGAAATCCTTGCGCTCGATCTTGTAGGCGGCAACGGTGGCCGAACCGCGACCGTCCAGGTAGTCGAACTTGCTGCCCACTTCCCACTGCTTGCCGGTGGACACGTCGAACACCTGAGTGGTGCTGCTCGGCTGTTCGGCGGCGGTGCTGTATTGCACGTAGACATTGGCTTGTGGAATGAACTGATACGTCAGGCCGATGCGCCCGGTCACCGGCTCCCAACTGCGCTTGACGTGCCGGGGATTGCTGGCGGTGATGGCGCGGTGGTTGGTGACCTCAAGGTCAATCGCGTCATAGCGCAGGCCGGTGAGCAGCGACAATTTATCGGTCAGCCCCAAGCGGTTTTCCACGAACAGCGCCTTGGTGGTGACGGCGTTGGTCTTGTCCGGATCGAAGCCGGGTTTGGTGCCGGGAAGGTCATAGAAATGCCCCGGATCGTAATTGTTCGGATCCACTGTGTTTTTGGCGGATACGTTCAACGGGTTGCTGGTGGTGCTGTTGACCTTGTACTCAAAGCCGCCCGACCAGGTGGTGCTCAAGCCGAAGAACGTGTCGTCATGGCGCAGCTCGAACTGGTTTCCGTTCTGCTCACCCTGATGCCGCACCTGATAGGCCGTCGAGCGATTCACCGCGCTGTTATCGGCGTTGTACTGGTAGGTTTCCAGGTTGCGATAGTCGCGCTGGCTGTCGAGGTGATAGAGCGTGTTTTTCAGGGTGGTGCTGTCGTTGATCCGGTAGTCGATGATCGAGCGCACCCAGATTGTGCGTTGCTCATAACGACCGTCAGCCACGTTGTAGTTATTGAAGCGGTTGTGCTTATCGATCTTCAACTCGCCGGACTTCGGGTTGAGCACCGGCGTGCCCCAGTAGGGGCTGTCTTCGTGTTCGTCCTGGTATTCCAGGGCCAGGGTGTGGGACAGGTTCGGGGTGAAATCACTCAGCAGGGAAAACGCCACGCTCCAGGCATCGCGCTGTTGGCGATCGATATAGGTGTGGTTGGTGTTGCGGCTCACGTCCAGGCGCGCGTAGTGCTGGACCTCAGCGCCCGGCTCGGTCAGCGCGTGGTTCAGACCGAAGGCTATCCCGGCGGTATCGTAGCTGCCATACGTCAGTTGCCCTTCGGCAGCCTGTTCCTCACGGGTGGCCAGCTTGGTCACGTAATTCAGCGAGCCACCGACGGAACCGGCGCCGTTGATCAGCGAGGAGGGGCCGCCGACCAATTCGACCCGATCATAAATCCATGAATCCACCGGGCGAGCCAGGCCGCCGGACACCGCGACGCCATTGAACATCTGGGTAATCTGGCTGCTGGTAAAACCCCGATAAGAGATAAAACCGCCAAACCCCGGCGGCGCGCTGGCGTTGACCCCGGGCAGGGTATTGGCCGCGTCCTGAAACGTCTTGGCGCCTCGGCGCTCGATGTCGTTGCGATTGGCAATGGCGATGGACGCCGGAGTTTCCCGCACGCTCAGCCCCAGGCGCGAAGCCATGCCGCTGGACTGATCCAGGGCCAGGCCGGCATCGCCGGTTTGCTCGCCATCAATGGTGGTCGGTGCCAGCTCAATCGCCCAGGTGCTGACAGGCAGGCAGCCGAACAGGCCCGCCAAAAGGGGTAAATGTTTCATGGTTGAATCCTGAAAAACATGGCTTGAAAACAACCCACAGCCGTCCGCACTCCGAAGGAGGCAGCCGCATGGGCAAATCAAAAAAGCGCAGGTATCAGGCGAAGGCGGGCGGGGCGCGCGGATTAGCCGCAGGCCAGGTGAAGCGGGCAGGAATGTCAGCGCTGGCAACGATGGCTGGCGGCGGCGCATGGGGTTGCGGCAGCACCGCCACATTGAGGCTGGAGTTGAGCGCCGGGCCCATGCCGCCGGTGGAGCACAGCGGGC
Organism: Pseudomonas sp. SED1; assembly: GCF_034044025.1. Taxonomy (NCBI): domain Bacteria; kingdom Pseudomonadati; phylum Pseudomonadota; class Gammaproteobacteria; order Pseudomonadales; family Pseudomonadaceae; genus Pseudomonas; species Pseudomonas sp. SED1. The sequence goes on along the minus strand of NZ_JAXCIS010000049.1, from coordinate 73,686 downwards.
AACCGAAGGCTTTCGAGAGCGTGGGCAGGGATTCATCGGTGGACTTGTAAGGCGCCGGCGCCTGGGTGCGCGGGTCCACCGTACAGAACTGGCCGCCGATGCCGTTGAGCTGCATCCCGACCATTTGCCCATGACCAATGCTGCAGGCGAACACATTGAACAGGACGCAGCAATAGAGCATCCAGGCAATGAGCGAGCGGTCGGTACGGGCGAGTTTCATGGGGCGGCACTTTACCATCAGCCGCCGACGAATTGCCTGCAAAAAATCTCAAGAGGTCTATCCTCTTTCGGACTTTTCCAAGGATATCCAGCCATGAGCTTTTTAGTCGCGCGATGGATTGTCGGGGTTTTTGGCTGTATCAGCCTGGTGCATTTGTACTGGGCCGCCGGTGGAAAATTGGGCGTTACCGCCGCCATTCCACAGCTGCCGGGTGAATTCGCCAGCGGGCCACGCCCGGCGTTCAAGCCGTCGGCGCTGGGTACGTTGCTGGTGGGCGTGGGGTTGGTGGCGATTGCGGTGTTGGTATGTTTGCGGGCCGGGCTGTATTTCGAGCCGGTGTCCAATCATGCGTTGCAGTGGGGAATTAGTGCAGTGGCACTGGTGATGTTTGCCCGGGCGATTGGGGATTCGGAGCTGGTGGGGTTTTTCAAGAAGGTCGGCGGGTCGCGGTTTGCGCGGCTGGATACTTTTTTTTACTCGCCGTTGTGTTTGGTGTTGGGGGCGGGGTTGTTGGTGGTGGCGTGGAGTTGATGCCCATATTCCTTCGCTTTACGTGACCGAACTAAATGTCGGATAAACTCTGTCAAGTGGTCCAGATAGCAGTGGGCTGTGTGAACGCTCTATTAATTTTGTTTTGTGCAAACAAGAGTTGTTTGATTAGCGAGTCGATTGAATAGGCAGTCAATGCGAGGACAGGGGTGTTCCACTCATAATCTTTTACTACTTTTATTTGAAAATTCCCCCCGATATCGAATGAAGGAAACCACCCTACGTCAAGCAAATACCCCTCCGAATACTCAACTTGAAGCATGTCCTCTTTCAGCGAGTCGATCTGGCCGTTAAGCGAGGAGTTTTGCAGAAAGGAAAGGTTGTCATAGGTGATCCTGCCTTGCAGAAAGTCTAACGAGATCATTTTGTCAGTCTCTTGAATTCTTGCTCAGTTATCGGGTGACCGTGAATAGTCTTTGCACTTAGCTCTATGCGTATCCAACGGCTCAACTTTCCCTCACTAGCGCCAATACTCTCAGGGTATTCCATCACTTTCCAAGGTTTGCCGTTGGTTGTGGCGGTTCCATTTTTATAGGCATCTCTTTCCAGTTTTTCAATATCCATACCTGGCTTGTATTTCGCCGGACCTGATTTGGTTTTCGTTACAATATCCTTCCACGGTGTATTTTTCGACGGGCTGTGTTTGTATCCATGGGCGGTCCAATCGACATCGTGAGGCGCTGGCGCTTTTGGATGACCTTCATCAACCTTGGCCGTCGCAGCCGGGTTCTCGACATTCTCGCTTGGTTTGCAACCATTCCCGCCCGGGCAGGTATTCAACCCCAGCGGGTCAACCCATCCCGTCGGGTTGGGCACGTACTGGTATCCGTTCAGCCCGCCCGCCAGTTTCACGGGATCAGGCGTCAGGTAGCGGCCAATGTCCGGATTGTAGTAGCGATGACGGTTGTAGTGCAGCCCGCTTTCCGGGTCGAAGTATTGGCCCTGAAAGCGCAGCGGGTTGGTGATGGTGTTGACGTCGAGCTTCGCGATTTGGCCGTAGGCACGGTAGTGCGCGGACCAGACGATTTCGCCGTCGGATGCGGTGAGTTCTTGTGGGGTGCCGAGGTGGTCGAGTTGGTAGTGGAAGGGTTTTACGTCTTCCGGGCCGTAGCCTTTGAGCAGCGCTAACGGGCGGAAGCTGTTGGGTTCGTAGAGGTAGCTCTGGTGGTGATCGGCGCTGTGCTCGGCGATCAGGGTGTCGCCTTGCCAGAAGAACTCGGTGGTCTTGGCGTTGACAACTTTTGCGATACGCCGTCCAAACGGGTCGTAGCGGTATGCGGCCTCGGTACCGTCCGGCTGGGTGACGCTGATGAGTCGGTGCTGGCAGTCGTAGCGGTATTCGGTCACCAACTGCTGGGCCCGACCCCGACGTTCGCGAAGGAGGTTGCCGAAGGCGTCGTAGTCGTAATGACGGTCGCCTTGCATCAACAGGCGGTTGCCTTTGACGATGCTGGGGCCAACGTGGTCTTGCATCAGCAGATTGCCCGCAGGGTCGTGGACGAAGCGTTCCTGCCGGTCTTGCTCGTGGTTGGCGCGGGTCAGGCGGTCGAGCGGGTCGTAGTGGAAGTCGTGCTGGCCTTTGCGGGTGTCGAGGATGCGGGTCAGGTTGCCGCGTTTGTCGTAGTCGTATTGGCGGCGCTGGTGGCGTTGTTCCTGTTGGGTGATGGCGTGGGCGTGCAGGCGGCCCTGGTCGTCGTAGTGGTAGTGGCTGAGGAGTTGGCCTTGCTGGCGTTGGTGCTCGCGGCCGGATTTGAACAGGTGCGAGGTCAGCGTTTTGCCATTCAGCTCGACGGTGGCGAGGTCGCCGCCTTTTTCGTGGTGGAAAGCGAGGCGGTTGTTATCGGGCAGGCGCAGGTAGTTGAGTTGCCCGCATTCGTCGTAGCGGTAGCGCAGCGTCCCCCAGCCCTGGTGCTCGGCAGTGAGGCGGTTTTGCAGGTCGTATTCGTAGTGGAGCGGCCAATGACCGTCGTCGACGCTGAGGAGATTGCCGAGGCGGTCGTAGGTGTAATTGACTCTGCTGCCGTCAGGCAGGGTTTTTCTTACGAGGCGACCGGCCGTATCGCGCTCATAACCGGTAACCAGCTGACTGCCGTCATCGCCGTATTCGGTCTTTTCCAGCAGGCGCCCGGCGAGATCGTAGACGTAGGCGGTGCGGCGGCCATCAAACCCGGTTTCCTGCTGTATCAGGCCGTTGGCGTGGTACTCAAGCCGGTAGGTTTCCCCAACCTCATTTTCGATCTCGGTGAGTAACAACCGAACATTGTCATAGCGGTATTTGAGCTGCGTGCCGTCCGGATTAATCCGACGGCTGATCAGATGCAGACCGTCGGCATACTCATAGCGAGTAACCCGACCCAGTTCGTCGCGCTCTGCAGTGATTTTTCCGTACGGGTTGTAGCTGAATTCGCGAGTGGCGCCGCCCGGCTGAATCACTTTCAGCAAACGACCTACGGCGTCCCACTGGTAGTGGGTCAGCGCGCCATGCTCATCCTCGCAAGCCACCTGTCGCCCCAGGTCGTCATAGCGATAACGCCGCATTCCACCATTCGCCAGCTTCTCTTCGGTGAGCTGGCCACGCTCATTCCAGATCAGCCGCTGGCTGCTGTTATCCGGATACCAGACGCCGGTGAGCTTTCCGTGTTGGGTGTAGGTGTATTCGGTGTAATTGCCGTCCGGATCGGTCTTACGGGTGATATCGCCCTGATCGTTACGCTGGTATTTCCACACCGCGTCACCACGGCGTACAACCCGTACGAACCCGTTGTCATGCTCGTAGGACGTGGGTGCATCATCACCGGGAAACAGCGCAATCAACCGACCGGCTTCGTCGTACTGATACGCCGTCACCGCTCCCAGCGGATCCTGCTCGACCGTCAGGCGGCCTTTTTCATCGTAGGATTTGAAGTGCTGCGCGCCGTCCGGATCGATCCGCTGCACCAGCCGTGCGCGCTGGTCATGAACGTAGACTTCCTGGCTGCCATCGGCGTTGTGCACGGTGACAGTGCCGTTGTCGTCCCACACATACCGCGTGTCCATCTGCGAAAAGCTGGCCCAGTGCCGGACACACCTTGCAGCCTTGCCAGTCCGTTCCCACTCCCAGAAGAAACTCGCCCCGCCGGCCAGTTCCCGCTCCAGGATCACCTGTTGATCGTCGTAGCGATAACGCTCGCTTTCGCCTACCGCGTTGGTCACCTCAACCAACCGCCAAGCATCGTCGTACGTGTAGGAAACAACGTTCTGTTCGGTAACCCAGCCGAGTTCCCGCTGCACCTGATAGTCGACCGCAACGATATGCCCGCGGTCATACCGCAGCAGCAATCCCTGGCCAACGTGGTTATCGATCCGCTGAATCCGTCCTGAATAGTCGCGGGAAATACGTAGCCGGTTGTCGTACGCATCGCTGATCGACGTCAGCACACCGTTGCGGAAGTGGTAGAAAAGCGACGCCTGAGCCAGAACCAATTCATCAGGCAAACCACCCAGATAAATCGCCGCCTCCGCCAGGCTATTGGTGATGGCCGGCCGCGCAGCAGAGGGCAGGGGAAACGTGGTGCTGCGGTTCTCGTGATCGGTCCACACCACCGATTCACCGCTCACCACCAACCGCTGAGCCAACGAATGACTCCAGCCAAACCCCAACCCGCAATCCACTTCCACGGCACTGCTGCGATACAACCGCGTCCAGGCAAACGGCAGCACACCCTCCAACGAGCCGTCAGTGAGAGTCAGCAGCTCCTCACCGGTAACCATCGAAACCGGGCAGCCATCGGTACAGGTATTCGCCGAACAGACCGAAGCATCCCCGTTGGGGTTTTTCGCAGAAGCAGGCACATCATCCACGGGCTCCTGCTTCACCAACGTCGTGCGCGCCGCTTTAGGCTTTCGGACCAGCGCTGCCGGATTCGAAACCTCATTTGCACCGGCCTTCAAAGGCACGGCCGCTGCCTTGATCGACACTGGATCATTTCTAAGCGACACCGGCTTAAGCACACTGGGGTGCCACTCCAGCCGTGGCACGTCGCCCAACTTGGCCATCTGTTCGAGCAACACCCGTGCCCGGCCTGATCTGACCTTGCCCAGCACCTGCGCCCCCAAGCGCACCGCCACACCCATTCCCCCGGTGGCCAACAGCAACAGCAGGTTAAGCAGCACCTCGGGAGTCATTTCCCCCAGCAGCTCGTTCATATCCGGCGGCGGAAGCAATTGCGCCCAACTGAACATCGCGGCCAAGTAGATGAACAGCAGGGGTTCATCGCTCAGCACCAGAAGGCCGTTGGCAATTGCCTCTTTGCTGAGCTTCAACAGTTCGTCAAGCTCGCCCTGGGAGATGTAGTGCAGCAATTTTTCGCTGTTGGGTTTGATGTCGGCCAGCAAGTCGTACAGGTTTGGAATGCCGTCCCAAAGGCTGTACAGCGTGTTCGTAATCCCCCGCACGAACGCTTCATCCATCATCTTTCGACGGTCGAGGGCGCTGGCATTTGAATAGTGTTTCCACTGCGCTTCGAAGCTGTTCGTCCATTCGCTGCGCAAGCTGCTTTCCAGCGAGCTGATCACCGACTGATAGGAGGCGTAGAGCGCCTTGACGTGATCCCTGGAAACATTGGGATAAAAGCTGACCTGATACTGCTGGTCGCGGGTGCAGTCGGTGACTTCGAGAATGCCGCTGGGGCCGATGGTTTTATGGATGGGAGGACCGATCGGACTGCCGTCCTCGGCGATGGTCTGGAGCATGACGGGCGTTTTGCCAATCGGAACAAAGCGCTTGCTCTCAAACATATGCACCAAGGTCAGCGCACCATTGGGTTTGCACACCGCAACGGTGCTGCTTGGGGCTGTAGAGGAAACCGGCGCGACCAAGGCAACCTCATCCCCGACCTTGAACACTTGCTCGACTTCCAGCGCCGAAAAGCTCCAGAAACTCTCAGCCCATTCGTCAAAGGTGTTAAGGCACTGCCTGAAGTCGCTAAGGACTGCCTCTACATCCCTCGTCTCCACATTCATGGGGGCCAGGGCCAGCCGGCCAATGGCGGGATTCAAGAAGCAGCCCCATCGGGCAGGGCGTTAATCGGAAAAAGCATCGGCGTTCCCTCGCGCTGTGTGATCAGGCGAGGGACTTTGCAGAGGTTCGTAAGAGAAAGAAGTCGGAGCTATCCAATACTACTGATAGGACGTTTCGCCAAACCTGCGACTAACCTGGCGAGCTTCCGTAAGCCAAATCCACTGCAAAAAATAAATCCCACAAAAGCCACATACACAACAAATCCAACTTGACAGCCTCCATTCCCTTGGCGTCTATTGACGTACCCGCTGGATCATTTCGCAGATGTCCCTGGATGCTCAATGAAGACTGATACCTCACTGACTCAAATGCCCAGCGTTCTCCAAGCGGCTGAAAGCATCCGCCAAGGCACACTCACCCCCGTGCAATTGGTCGAGCAAAGCCTTGCATCCATCAAAACCCACAATTCCACATTGAATGCCTTCGGCGATGTCTACACCGAGTCCGCGCTGGAACAAGCCGAGATCCTGACCGCAGAAGCACAAGCCAACCGGTTTCGCGGCCCGCTCCATGGCATCCCCTTCGGCATCAAAGACCTGTTCTCCACCGCCAACCTGCGCACCACCCGCGGTTCGCTCACCGGCCTGGACAACGTTCCCACCCAGGACGCCCCGATCATCCGCCGCCTCAAAGACGCCGGCGCGATCATCCTCGGCAAGACCGCCACCACCGAATTCGGCTGGACCGGCGCCAGCACCTCCCGGGTCTTCGGCAACGGCCGCAACCCGTGGAACCCACAACTCACCAGCGGCGGCTCCAGCTCCGGCTCGGCCATCGCCGTGGCAGCACGCATGGTCCCGGCCACGCTGGGCTCCGATGGCGGCGGTTCGGTGCGTATCCCCGGTGCCTTCTGCGGTGCATTCGCCCTTAAAGGCTCCCTCGGGCGCATCCCCACCTGGCCCTGGTCTGCCACTGAAATGCTTAGCCACGCCGGCCCGATCACCCGCACCGTCCGCGACAGTGCGTTGCTCTTCGATATCCTCTCCGGGCCCGACCCGCTGGACCATCAGGCTTTGCCCGCGCCGACCGAGTCCTACCTGGCGCGCTGCGACCAGCCGCTGGGGCCATTGCGTGTGGCTTATTGCCCAACCCTGTTTGATACGCCCGTGAACCCGGTCATCGCCGCCACCGTCGAAGCCGCGGTGCATTACCTCGCAGATGAGCTGCCGGTCACCGTCACCACCTTGACCCTGGACTGGCAAGACCCGCTGGCCACCTTCGAAACCCTGTGGGTGGGCGGGCGCGGGATCGCCTACGGCAAATCCCTGGCCGATCGCCTCGACCAACTGGACCCAGGCTTCGCCGCACTGATCAAACGCTCCGCCGATTACGATTTGGCGGCCTATCTAAACGCCGTGCAACAGCGCGCACTGTTCGCCAATCAGGTACACGCATTGTTTAACGACTACGACGTGCTGCTGATGCCGACGATGCCGATCCTGCCGTTCGCCGCCGACCGGGTTGCCCCGCAAGGCTGGCCAGGGGAGGAGGGCGCGGTGCCCTGGGCCCGGTGGACGCCGTTTACCTATCCGTTCAATATCACCGGCAACCCCGCCGCCAGCCTGCCCTGTGGCTTTAGCCCGAGCGGTTTGCCGATTGGCTTGCAGGTGATCGGGCGGCGCTTTGCCGACGCCCAGGTGCTGCAATTCTGCGCAGCCGTGGAAGCCATCGCCCCTTGGGATCAGCACCTTCCCCCGATGCTGATGCCCTGATTGATTACACCCGGAGTGGGCTCAAAAGAAGCCCTCCCGTGATAAACGCTTTGTGTTGTCCTGCCCTTTCACACCCTGATGAGTGAGAGGTACCCGTGACCCTGTCCATGGCCGTATTACGCTCTATGCTCCCTGCTGGACCGGCTCGCGCCGCGTCTCGCCGTGGGCCGCGCAATACCGGCCGCCTGAACCTGCCCTGGAATACCTCTTTTATGCTCAACCAGCCACGTCTCGACGAAATAATGCTCCTGCTCACCCAACACCAGCGCGTCAAGGCGTCGGACCTGGCGCAGGCGCTGTTCGTCTCCGAAGAAACCATCCGCCGCGACTTCAAGTACCTGGAAGAAGCCGGCAAGCTGCGGCGTATCCACGGTGGCGCGATCCTGCCGCGGCTCAACGAAGAACAGCCGCTGCAAGTGCGCAGCCGCATCAAGCCCCAGGCCAAGACGCGCATCGCGGTGTGTGCGGCGAAGCTGGTGAGCGAAGGCATGGTGCTGTTTCTCGACACCGGCACCTCGACCCTGGCCCTGGCCCAGCAACTGACCGCCTTCAGCCAGTTGCGCATCATCACCAACTCCCTGGACATCGCCCGCCTGATCACCGAACAAAGCGCCAATCAGGTGCTGGTGGTGCCTGGCGATGTACGCCGCAACGACAACGCGTTGATTGGCGCCCATACCCTGGAATTCGTCCGACAGTTTCACTACGACATTGCCTTCATGGGCATCGGCGCTGTCGACCTGGAGCTGGGGTTCATGGACTACCAGGAACCCGAGGCGCTGCTGCGCCGGGAGCTGACCAAACACAGCCTGCGCAGCGTGATCCTGGCCGACGACGCCAAGTTCGGCCACCGCACCTTTATCAGTACGCTGCCGTTCAGCGCCGTCACGACCCTGGTCACCAATCGTGCGCCGTCCAACGATTTTGCGAGCCGCCTGGAGCAAGCCCATGTCGACATCCTTTACCCCTGAGTTGCTGTCGCCCAGTGAACAGGACCTTGCAACCTTCGAGGCGCTGTTCCGCGACACGTCGGCCATCGGCGCGACCCAGGCCGGAGGGCTGCATCGACTGGCCGCCTCGGCCGAAGACGGCGCCGTGCGCGACGTGTTCGCGGGCTGGCTGACTGAACGAGGCTTTGAAGTGCGCGTGGATGCAGTGGGGAATATGTTCGGGTTGATCACCTTTAATCCAGACGCGCCTTACGTGCTGTGTGGCTCGCATCTGGACAGCCAGCCAAGTGCCGGGCGCTTTGATGGCGTGTATGGCGTGCTGGCCGGCGCGGTCGCGGTGGCCAGCGTGGCCCGGCAGTTGCGCGAACGCGGTGAAGTCCCGGCGTGCAACCTGGCGGTGGTGAACTGGACCAATGAGGAGGGCGCGCGCTTCCAGCCCAGCCTGATCGGCAGTAGCGTGTTCACCGGTGACCTGGCCCTGCAAGATGCCTGGGCCTGCCGCGATGGTGATGGCATCAGCCTCAAGCATGCGCTGCAACAGATTGGTTATCTGGGCGAAGGAAAGGTCGCACTGGACGTCGCCGGTTATGTGGAAATCCACGTCGAACAAGGCGGCGGCCTTGAGCGCGACGGCTTGGCCATCGGTGTAGTCCGCGACACCTGGGCCGCTCTCAAGCAACGGATTCGTTTCATCGGCGAACAGAACCACACGGGCCCAACGCCCATGGCCGCGCGCAAGGATGCCTTGCTGGCCGCCGCCCACGCGATCACCGCTGTGCGGGCCGAGGCCGACTTGCACGGCGTGCAACTGCACAGCTCGGTGGGGCGCCTGGAGATTTACCCCAATTCTCCCAACGTTGTGCCGTCCAGCGTGACGCTGCATGTGGAATACCGTTCGCCAGACACTGAGTTGCTGGCCGCTGCGGGTGAGCGCCTGGATGCGTGCCTCAAGGCCACCGCCAGCGCCACGTCGACGGACTACACCATCGAGAGCCGTGTCCTGCGTGAGACAACGCACCTACACCACGGATTTTCCGAACTGGCCTACAGCGTCGGCCAGCAACTGGGCTTGCCCATTGGCAACAGCGTCACTGTGTCAGGCCACGACGCCATCAGCCTGAGCCGGCACTACCCGGTGTGCCTGCTGTTTATCCCGAGCAGCAATGGCGTGTCCCATAACGAAGCGGAGTTCACCAACGAGCAGGACATGCGCAACGGTTTGCACATGCTGACCGCGTTGCTGCACCGCGCCTGTTCCACCCCCAACGCCTACCGCTGAGGTCCGCCATGTCGAGTCGTTTGCAAGCAAAGTCACGGCTGCTGGGCGCCCTGGAGGCCGCCGGCTTGTCCGCCCATGTGGTGATCGAAGAGGGCACCGCCGGGATTGCCTCGCCGGTGCGCCTGGCCACCGAGTGGACCGGTTATACCGTCACCGCCCCGTGGGGCCAGTGTTACGCCAAGGTCCTGCATGACGACATGCGTGCGCTGATCGACATCGAACGCACCGCCCGCGCCACCCAACTGGCGGCGGATTGCGACGTGACGCCCGGTGTGCGCCTGGTGGATGCCGCGGCCGGGGTGTTGCTGCTGGATGCCTTGCCCGCCAGCGAATGGCGCTGGGCGCGCCTCGACGAATTGATGCCACCCCAGCGCCTGCAAGCGCTGTGGGCCCTGAAGAAACAACTGCAGGCCGGCACCTCGCCGGGTTTTACCCGCTCGCCGTTGCAAGACATCCAGCACCTGCGTGAGTTATGCGTGCGCTACAGCGTGGCCTTGCCCATCGACCACGCCTGGATCAGCACCTGCATTGACCTGGCCTGGACCTCGCTGCAACTGAGCGCCAGCGACTCGGTACCGCTGCACGGCGACGGCGTGGCGAGCAACGTGATGATTGGCCCGGACGGCGCCTTGCAACTGATCGACTTCGACTACGCTGGCTGCGGCGATCCCTGGTACGACGTGGCCATCAGTCTCAACGAACTATATGTCTTCGAAAGCGACTGGCGCGAAGGCATTGTCGCCTGGGCCGGCGAATGCCGCGAAAGCGACTACGCCCGCTGCCGCTTGTACGCCTTGATCAACGATTGGTACTGGACCCTTTGGGGGCTGTGGGTCGGCGCTACTTCGGCGCGGCCGTTGGAGTTCTCCAAGGTCGGGCAGTGGACGCTGTTGCGCTGCCGCCAGGGTTTGCAAGACCCACGGTTCGAAGGTTGGCTACGTCAGGTACAGGAGGGGCAGGCATGAAAGCGTTAGGTGAGGCGTGTACGCCACAGGAGTGTCAGCTGGAAGCGGCGGTGCGCGGGGTTGCCAGTTGGGGCGGCAGCGGCATTCGTTATGAGCCGGTCAGCGGCGGGATCTCCAACACCAACTGGCGGGTGGAAGTGGCCGGGATCGACACCGCGTATTTCTTCAAGGTGCCGGGGGTGGGTACCGAGATGTTTATCGACCGCCGCACGGCCCACGATGCCAGCCTCAAGGCCGCGCAAACCGGTTATGGCGCGCCGGTGTTTGCCTTTCTCGAAGAGTTCGGCGTGGAAGTCTTCGAGTTCATGGAAGGCTGGCGCGCCTCGTCCAACCATGACTTTCTCGACCGCGACGTGCGCCATAACGCGCTGCATGCCCTCAAGGCCTTCAACGACCAGCCCCCGTTGGTGCAGACCAAAACCGTGTTCGACATGATCGCCGAGCACCAGCGCCAAGTGGAGCAACTCAACGGCTGCAAGCCCGCCGACGATGCCTGGCTGCGCCGCCAATGCGATCGCGCCCGGGGCGTGCTGCAAGCCTCGGGCATGGATTTGGCACCCTGCATGAACGACACCCTGGCGGGTAATTTCATGCTCAACGACCGTCGGCAAATTCGCCTGGTGGACTTTGAATACGCCTCCAACAACGACCGGCATTACGAACTGGCGCTGTGGTTCGGCGAGATGTTTTTCACCGATGAAATGGAGCTGGCCCTGATCGAGGACTACTTCGGCCAGGTCACCCCGCAGAACCTCGCACGCATCAAGTTGCACAAAGCCCTGGCCGACATCAAATGGTCGACCTGGGCGATGGTGCAGCACGCGGTGTCGCAGCTGGATTTCGACTTCTACAAATACGGCACCTGGAAGCACATGCGGGCCCGCAGCATCATCAACGATTCGCAATGGGAAACCTGGCTAAGACAGGCTTGAGCCTGCGCCCTACAACAATAATGCATTGAATGAAGTCACTTGGGCGCCGATTGGTGCCTGCGTTTTCACTGCTTGATTTTTGTTTGATCACACAAAAAAACGATCCACAAATTCAAGGAGCACCCGACTCATGAAATCCGATAGCGCGCCACCCGGACGCCTGAAAAGCCAAATTTTCGGCGTGTATTTTTTCCTGTTGCTGATGTTCGCCTTATTCCCGCCGTTCTATTTGAGCGTGAGCGGCAGTACCGCGTTGGTACTGGGCATTCCGTTGCCGATCTTCTACTGGATCGCCATTGCCGTCCTCGCGGGCGTAGGCCTGTGGGCGTTGTACGTCGCCGAGCTGAAAGCCGGCGAAATACCCGAAGAGGGGGATGCGCAATGATCAGCACCACCAGCGATGCCAACCTCTTTATCACCTTCGGCGTCATCGGCCTGTTTCTGGCCGGGATGATTGCCGTGCTGTACGCCACCAACCGCGAGAGCACGAGTTTTTCTGACTACGCCGTAGGCGGGCGCTCCTATGGGCCTTGGTACATCGCCATGTGTTACACCAACTCCTGGTGGCCGGGCTCGACCTTTACCGCGTTTTTCGCCCTGACCATCGGCGGCGCCCTGGGCTTCTACGGCATGGTCTACGCCACCCTTGGCGTGACGGCGATGTACCTGATGGCCCGCCGCGCCTGGACCTGGGGCCAGCGTTTCAACCTGCGCACCCAGCCGGACTTGCTCGGCATGCGTTTCAACAGCCCGGTGGTTAAGCGCGTGGCCTCGATCATCGGCATCATCTCGGTGTTCCCGTGGGTGGTGATGGGCATCCAGGCCTTGGCGATGCTGTTCCAGTTCGCCAGCTTCGGCCGCTGGGGCGTCACCACCTGCCTGATCGCTGGCGTGGTGGTGGTGCTGGTGCGCCAGTACTGGACCGTGAGCATGGGCATGCGCGGGCTGATCATGACCGACATGTTCCAGGGCCTGATCGCCTATGTCGTGTGTGCGGCGCTGTGTGTGTTCCTGCTGTTCGGCGACCAGGCATCGTTCTCCAACCTGTCGCACCTGCCAGCGAAAATGCTGCTGATTCCCGGCGCCAGCGGCACCGGTTATGGCCCGCTGTATATGTTCAGCCTGATCTTCACCGGGGTGATCGGCTCGATGTGCTGGCCCATGAGCTTTCAGCGCATCTACACCGCCAGCGGCGTCAAGTCGGTGAAGAAAGGTACGCTGTACACGATCCTGTTGGTGGGCGGTTTCTACGGGATTCTGATGCTGTTCGCCGCGGCCATCAGCCAGGACCCGAACGTCATCGCGCACCCGCAACAAGGCTGGTTCCTCTCGCTGTTCGACATCGGCGGGCCGTGGATGCTGGCGCTGGCGATCGTCATCGTACTGGCGGCGAGCATCGGCCACGTCGACGGCTGCGTGCAGGTATGCGGCACCCAGTTCGCCAACGACCTGGCCACCTGGAACACTCCCCGTACCGACCGGCAACTGACGCTGCTGGCCAAGTCCGGGATGGTGGTGTTTATCGTTGCCGCCTCGGTGCTGGCGTACCTGACCTTTGACTACGCGCGGCTGCAATTGCTGGCGCAGATTTCCTACCAGGGGATTATCCAATTGGCGGTGCCGCTGTTCTTCGGGATCTTCAGCCGCCGCGGCAACAAGGAAGGCGCGATTGCCGGGATGCTGGCGGGGATTGTGGTGGCGATTGTACTGACGACGCTGTACCCGGACGACATTCCCGGGCTGGGCTCGTTGACCAGCGGGATCGTCGGGTTGGTGGTCAATGCGGGGATTTTTGTGGCGTGTGCATTGGCGATCAAGCCGAGTGAGGAGGAGAGTGCGCGGGTGGAGCAGTTGTTTGAGATGGCGGCGCCGAGACGGCAAGTTACAGCCGATGCGACACCGCTGATGAGCTGAACCTAATTGCCCGATGTGCCCGGGGCCAGTTCCTTATAGATATCCCTGGCGACATCGTTGGCATCCATTCCTAGGCCTTTGCCATATTGCCCGGGACGAATAATGCCCACCTGCATGAACCAGCGGGTGTGCTCGGTGGGAATCCCCAGGACATATAGGTCTTTTTCCGCGCACTCGTGGCGGTCCAGCGGGTGAAATGGCGACTCGCTGACGGCCACGCCTCCAGTGTCATAGGGAGGGCCACCGACATTGACATAGCTGTGCCAGATACCGTCTCGAATCAGCTGGCGAGTGAGCTCGGAGCGATCGTTTGCGATATCGGTCTTGGGAATGCGAGCGTCAATCAGATTATCCACCTTGACGTCTGAGCCGGTGACGCAGGCCGAGGAAAAGACAAACGTGCCGGTGCTCTCGTCGGTAGTGACTTCAGTGCGTGGCCCAATGATATGCAGCAGGCCTTGTTTCAGGAGGGCCAGCAATTGCTGGGACCGGTGGATCGGCGTGCCAGCGCTGAGGAATGACAAGGGGTGGCTGGCATGGGCCACGAAGTCTCTATGGGACCGGGACTCAAGTCCGGTGAAATCGACGGCCAGGCGCTGAATGGCCCGAGTATCTCGAAGTACTTCCATGGCTGCCTTGAGTGGATTGATCACGTTGCCTTGCAAGGCTTCCTCCAGGTCGCGCGCCACCAACGCTGACAAGGCCTGTTCAAAGGCCTGGGGGCTGCCGAACTCGCGGTCGATGAAGGGCCATGCCTTGCGTTCCAGATCCAGAAGCGGTGTTGTCTCTAACGCGAACTGCCGCAAAACGTGCTTGATAAGTCCCAGTGGGTCACTGAAACGGTTGACTGAGCTTGAGACTTGCTCGACGAAGTCCAGGCTCGCGGCATGTCCGTATTGTTGTTCGATAAGGGTCCGAAAGTAGACCAGGTTTACCTCTGCGAGAATCCATGGGTAGATGTCCCGCTTGAAGTCCAGCAGGCCGGAACAACGCAGCCCGAGGACGCGCTCGCTGGTAAATAGAATGGGGGTGTAGGAGAAATTCACGCTGCGCTGCTGGAGGCCGCGTACCGGGATTGGTACTCCGCTGCGTGACCCGGCAACGATCAGCGCGGGTTCCCTGCCCGATGCCAGGTACTGCAGTCGATTACTTGGCAGGGTTGTGAATACACCGCCCCGACCGACTGTCAACATCATCAATACATCGTAAAACGATAAGCCCAGCCCCAACACGCCCACCCTGTCCCCGGCAGCGATAGTGCTCAACGGCATCTGCGCGGCCGGTTGCGCTGGAATATAGGTCAACGCTGGATGCCGGTCCGCAAAGTCCTGCAGTTGCCGTTGATCCGGTCTCGGGATTTGGCTGGCGTGCCCCGTGCACAGCACCACTTTGTTGGCCGGCAGTTGGGCGCCAGTGTCGAGTTGAAGCCGATAAATGCCTTGGTCTTTTTGCAGAGCGTTCACCGTTGACTTAATCGCAATAATCCGCAGGTGAGAGGGCAGCTGTTCCTGCGTCGCCTGGAATACAAATTTAAGGTATTGGCCATAGACCTTGCGTGCCGGGTAGAACACATCACCCACGTGGATACCCGCTGGTTCCAGCACCTGGCTGTAGATCCACTGCTTCATGGATGGCCCATGTCCCGCCCGGGCAGGCCCATCGTCGGGCGCTCCCGAGAACATTGCGATTTCATCGATGGAGTTGTCCATCAGCAAGCAGTCGGGCTGATCCGTTCGCCAGATTTGCCCGCAGCCAACTTCGGTGGCGTCAATTGCATAGATATCGACGGGACGTTTCTCGCCATTGTGCACCAGCAATGCCACCAGTCTTTCAATCACTGTGACACCTCGGGGGCCTGTACCGATCACGGCAATTGCGTAGGGGGTTTCTTCCAGTTCCATGGGAGCGCTCTCCAATCGGGGCATCTACTGTCGTTACTGTGAATCGTGGCGCTGCGTTCTGCGCCTTATCAATACGGTGATCCATACACCTAGGCCAACACAAACCAGCAGCAGCGATATCAACGCGAATAATGCGACTTGCAGCGCCTGTCCATAAGCAACGGGCCCCGAGTCGGTGCCAAGGGCTGAAAAAAACAGGCCGCCCAGTAACGCTACGCCAAAGGCAGAACCAATCTGCAGGGTGGAGATGATCAGCCCCGACACAAGCCCGGCCTGTTCCCGTGTCGCTTCGACGAGAATGACGCGGGTGATGGAGGGCAAGACGATGCCGTGTCCGATCCCGGCAACCAGCAAGGCTGCATATTGTTCAGCGCCAGGCAGAGTGCCTGTTCCAACCTGAATGGCCAGTGCACCAAAGCCGCCGCACATGAGCAGATAACCGATGGGAACGACCCAGTACCCACTGTGCTTGACCAGTATTGGTGTCAGCAGTGGCCCGACAATAAAGCCGCAGGCGAAGGGAATCAGCAGCAGGCCCGCATCCATTGCACTCCAGCCCAGGCCGGCTTGCAGGTAGATGCCAAATGCGAGGAAAAACACCCCGTCGGTGTAGAACAGAAAACCTGCGATCAACCCCAGCACGATCACCGGCTCAGCGAAGACCTTCAAATCGATCAGTGGGTCGCCGCCACGTGCAGCGACCTTTGATTCGACGCGAATGAACGCCCATAGCAAGGGTACGCTGAGCATAAGGGTGATAATCGTCCAGGCGGGCCAGCCTTGTTCGGCTCCTTGGGCGAGTGGGTAGATCACCATCACCAGGACTGCTGTTAGCAGTGATACGCCGACCAAGTCCAGCCTGGCATGCCGACTGGCGCGGCTTTCCGGCACCCAGAAATACGCGGTCAATAGCACGATTGCGCCAACGGGCACATTGACCAGGAAAATCGCGCGCCAGCCTAGGTCAAGCACGTTGAGGTCGATCAGTACGCCACCGCCCATCTGGCCGACGATCGCCGCTACCCCGAAGACGAAGCCGTAGACGGCGGTGATCCGGGTCTGATGTTCAGCGCGAAATACCGCGCGGATCGAGGCCAGTACTTGTGGCGCCATGATTGATGCCGAGAGGCCCTGGAGCACCCTGCCAGCAATCAATGCATCGGGGCTGTGGGCTAGGCCGCACAGCATTGAGGCGCATATAAACGTACCCACCCCGAGCAGGAAAAGCCGTTTGCGACCATAGCGGTCACCCAGCCGTCCTCCGGTAATCAAGCCGACGGCGTATGCGCAAGCATACGCGGACACCACGAGTTGCAACTGGGCGTCGCTGGCGTGCAGGTCGGTCCGTATCGCGGGCAGTGCGAGGTTGACGATGAAGTAATCCAGCGGTGGCAGAAAGGCCCCAAGTAGCAGGGAGAACAGCGCGAACCCGTGGGCTCGCCCCCAATTTGCGCTGAGGTCAGGGCCGGTGCGCGTGCCCGCCATATCGTTCACGCGGGGTCCTGCGCGTTCATTTCATGCCATTCGCGGTCGGTGAAGTCCAGGCAGTCCTGACGCGGTGCGGGGCCGAACGCGGTGGTCCAGCCCTCCGGCCTGGGCAATGTTTTCGGCCAGAGTGAATGCTGATTTAAGCTATTGGTCAGCACGAAAAAGTGTGCGTTTGGGTCGTCAAAAGGGTTATCCATGAGAGTTTTCTCCTGAGTGGGGTGGCGTTTCATGATGAAAACGCTGCAGGTACCGCTGAATCTCACCGGCAATGATTGCTGCGGGACCAAGGCGCAACATCTCTTCATGCCGGCAATCGAGGGTTTTGATCTTTAACGCGCGACCTGTAAAGGCACTCCACTGCAATTGGGCGCGATGTTGGGAGGGCGTCGTATGGGATGAGGAAAAGAATAGGATGTCGATGTCCAGTTGCGTCGGCACATACGTCTTCATCAATGCCTCGTGGTAATGACTTATTTGCGCCTCGCGAGAGGGGGACGCGACGTTGGTGCCGTTGTTTGGCGAAATGGATAATGAGTTCTGCATATCTTTGTTCTGCGGGCTGACGTCGAGAATCGCCAGCAGCCCGACGTGTTCGCCCATGGCTCGCAGTTGCGCAGCGGCGCAATAAGCCACTAGCCCTCCAAAGGACCATCCTAGTAGATGGTAAGGCCCGCTGGGCTGAGCCCGTTGTATATGCTCGATGTAAAACGCAGCGGTCGCCTCGATACTGGGCAGTGCGTGATTAACATCAGCCAGCAGGGGGGACTGTAGGCTGAACAATGACTGCTCTTGCGCAAGATGGGAGGCGAGGCTAGCGAAACTCCAGCCGTGGCCTTCCTTGGGATGAAAGCAGAACAGCGCAGGTGAACGGTTGCCGATGTGCAGTGGCAACAGCACATCGGACAGCTCAGCAGGAGACCGGGGTGAGGTGTTGTCGCTCAAACTGATGGCGACCAATTCAGCGAGGGTCTGAGCCTTGAACACGTCCGCCGGGCAGAGTGAGTAGCCTGCGGCTTTTGCCAGGTGCACCAGTCGCACGGCTCGGATGCTATCGCCACCCATATCGAAGAAGTTGTCGTCCGGGCTCTGAGGGGCAGCGTCGAGCACCTGGGCAAAGAGCGCTGCAAATGTTTGCTCATGTTCGTCCATGGCCCGTGTCGCAGGCTGGGATACCGGGTTTGCCGCGGGCAGGGCGCTCCGATCGATTTTTCCGCTGGGGCCTACAGGCAGGTTCTTCATCATCACAAATACTGCGGGGACCATTTGACGAGGCAGACGTATTTCGAGGAACCGTCGCAGCGCCAGTTCTTGCACATCGCAGGCCCCGTGGCATACCACGTAGGCTACGAGACGCGGTTCGCCCTGGCGGTCGGTATCGAGTATGACGACCGTTTTTGCGATGTCAGGGTGTTCGGCCAAACGTGATTCGATCTCCCCTGTTTCTATTCGGTGCCCCCTTAACTTGACTTGGCCATCGTTGCGCCCGAGGAACACCAGGCGGCCGTCCGCCGCCCATTTCCCCCGGTCCCCGGTGCGATACATCCGGCTACCGGAGGCGCCAAAGGGGTTGGCGATAAAGCGTTGCGCCGTCAGGGCAGGGCGGCGGTGGTAGCCGCGTGCCAAGCCGGTACCCGCGATATAGATTTCCCCTGCCATGCCGGGCGGAACGGGTTGCAGCCAGTTATCCAGCAAATACACCTGGGTGTTATGAATTGGACGGCCCAAGGTGGGGCGCTGGCCGTTTGGCACGGGGCAGACCATTGACCAGACCGTGGTTTCCGTAGGCCCATAGAGGTTGGTCAAGTGCGCGCCGGTGTGTGTCAGGTAGTCGGCCAGATCGGGCGCTAGGGCCTCTCCGCCGCACAGGATGCTCAAGGAGGCGGATGGCGTCCAGGCTGCCTCGCGCAACATCTGCCAGGTGGTGGGGGTTGCTTGCATGACGGTGGCCTGGTGTTGCTCGATGGAGGCCCGCAATTGCTCGGGATCACTGACTACTATGGCCGGAATCAGCACCACGCGGGCACCGTGGAGCAGCGGCAAAAACAGCTCAAGGACGGAAATGTCGAAGGAGACTGGCGTGCAGGCCAGCACCACATCGTCTTGCGTAATGCCAGGCTGGGAAGCCATGGCATCAAGGAAGTTAGCCAGCGCCAGGTGTGTGATCACCACGCCCTTGGGGTTACCCGTCGAGCCTGAGGTGTAAATGACGTAGGCCGGATGCTCGGCGCGTAACGATGGCAGTGGCTCAGGGCTGGGTAGATGAGTCGTTTCGGGGCGAGCTAGCGCCTCGATTGACATCAGCGTCAGGTCCCCGGCGGCTTGGGTCAGCCGTATTGAGGCCGCGGCGTCAGTGATGATCAGCGCGGGTTTGGCATCTTCAATGATGTAGGCGATCCGTTCCGCGGGATAACCTGGGTCGAGTGGCAGGTAGGCAGCTCCGGTTTTGAGTACCCCAACCAAGGCGGGCAGCAAATCACCACCGCGAGCCAATGCAATACCCACCAGCGCTCCAGGCTTGGCCCCGGCTGTACGTAATCGTCGGGCGATGAGGTTGGCCCGGCGGTTCAGTTGGTCATAGGAAAGGACGCCGCTGGCGTAGACGACGGCTACGGCATCCGGGGCCCGCCTCTGCTGTGCCTCAAACAGGTCTATGAGCAGGCCTCCCGGCGTCGGCCAATCGGTGCCATTCCAGTCCAGGACCAGGCTCTGGTGTTCTTCCTGCGTCATTATGGAGGGGGTGTTAATGGTTTGCCGTGGGTCATCGCAGAAGGCTTCGAGCAAGAGAAGGAATCGCTGGCTGAGGCCGCGAATGGTGGCGTGCTCGAAGAGCTCGGTGGCGTACTCGATTGTGCAGGTCATGCCCGCTGCGCCACTATTTGGTGCCAAGTCTTCTTTGAAGTCCACCACCAGGTCGTATCGCGCTGCGCCTGAGGTGACGGGCCGCAAGGTGCTGGTCAATGTCGGCAGGTCCAGGCTTGGCACCCGGGAGTCCTGAAGAGTTAGCAGCACCTGGAACAGGGGATGGTAGGCCATTGAGCGTTCCGGGTTGACGGCTTCGACGACGTGTTCGAATGGCACTTCCTGATGGGTGTACGCAGCCAGGCTGGTTTGCCGTACGCGCTCCACAAGCTCGAGGAAAGCGGGGTCGTCCCGCGTGTCTATACGCATCACCAACGTGTTTACGAAAAAGCCCACACTGTTCGCCAGATTTGCCGCTGCACGACCTGCGACCGCTGTCCCCAGGAGAATGTCTTCACCGGACCCCATTCGGGTCAACAGCGCAGCAAAGGCCGCCTGCAGCAGCATGAACAAGGTGCTGTGATGGGACCTCGCCATATCGATCAGGTGGGCATGCAGCCGAGGGGTGATCTCGAACGACAGCACGTGCCCCTCATGGCTGCGCGCCGCGGGCCGGGGGAAATCAGTCGGCAGGTTCATCAGGGAGGGAGCCCCGGATAGCGCTTGGGTCCAGAAGGCTAGCTGGCGCGCCAGTGGGCTCTCAGGGTCCGATGCGTCTCCCAGGGATTGGCGCTGCCAGATTGCGTAGTCGGCGTATTGCACGGGCAACTGTTCGAGAGGCGCGAGACTTGCGCCTGCCCGTGCTCGATAAAAGTGTGACAACTCATCCAGCAAAGGGTTGATTGACCAGCCATCCACGGCGATGTGATGCACCACCATTAGCAGCACATGGTGCTTCTCGTCCTGGCTATACAAGCGGCATCGAAACGGCAGATCAGTTGCCAGGTGAAAGGGCTGTTCGATCAACTGCTTGATCAGCGCGTCGAGAGCCTGGTGCTCGCACTCAAGGTGAGTAAAATCGATCGAGTAGCTTGCGGCAGCCAAGATCTTTTGCACGGGTTCTCCCGCTTCATCGACGACCAGCAAGGTACGCAGTACTTCATGGCGTTGCAGCAGGTCTGAAAGCGCGTCGCTCAGGGCCTGTGTGTCGACCCGGCCCGTCAAGTCAAAGGCAAGCGGAACGTTGTAAGCCGCATGGGTACCTTCGATCTGGTTCGACAGCCACATGCGATGCTGGGCAAACGATAGTGGTACTTCAGCCTTGCGCGGTTGTGCGATCAGCCTCTCTGTCCGGGCGTCTCCGTACTCCAGGTTCTCGGCCAGTTCGTCAAGTGTGCGCGCCTCGAAGAGAACCCGGATCGGAATCTCGGTTCCAAATTGTTCGCTGAGGGCGTTGGCCAGGCGTGTGGCAGACAGCGAGTCGCCACCCAGGTCAAAGAAGCTATGGGACATGTCCACATGTGACAGGCCCAGTATCTCGGCCACGATCTTCAGCACAGTGGCTTGTTGCGCAGACGTTGCCAACGATGAATGGGTGGCCAGACTGAACACCGGGGGAGGAAGGGCCTTGGCGTTGAGCTTGCCGTTGGCGGTCAGAGGCATCTGCGCGATGCTTGAGATCATGTTGGGTACCATATGCGCCGGCAGTTGCGTGCTGACCCAGGTACGCAGTTCCTTGTTCAGGGCCAGGTGCTGACTGGCGGCATTTGGATTATTGGCCACTCTCTGTATGGCCTGTCGGCTGACAAAAACGTTCACAGGCGCTTTGCCTTGTAGCGCGTGAACCTTGAAAAATACCGTATCGAACCGGCTTTTTTCGTTGCTGTTCCAAGTGCTGATGGCTTGGTATCCCAATTGTTCTGCGAGCACATGCAGCTCTTCCGGTTCAACGCTTTCCTGCACCAACGTGGATACCTCAGCAGACGACGGATCGAGTCGTTGTTCCCATGCCCTGGGTTGGGAAAGCCTGCGATTGGGAATGTCCTGTACACGAAGGAAGGGGAGCTGAGCAGTGTTCAACTTCTGGGCGAGCCTGGCGAAATTGTCGACCTGCGTGACCCATGGGAGGCAAGGGATATGCTCCAACGAGATCGTTGGCGTCCCTGACTTATAAATGATCACATCATATCGGTAGTGCATCAGTTCATTGGCGGTGCGGCTGCGCTTAAGCCGGATATCTACGCCTGCCACGTCTCCCAGTGCACGCTCAAGTTGGGTAAAGAACTCTGGGCGCAACAGCAGTTCGTTTTCTCGGAATATAACGTCTTCTATAAGTGCTTGTGCTCTTTTCGAGAAAAGCGCTTCGCCAGGATACTGTTCCGCCACAATTTGACTTGCGAAGTAGTTCAGCAAGGATAGGTTTCTGATATCTCCAATAAAAATTTTTCCACCCGGTTTGAGCAGGTTCAAACCGCCCACAATAACCTCCTTAAGGTAAGTGTCGCTAGGGAAGTATTGAATGACAGAGTTAATAATTAGTGTGTCAAAAAAATCGCGAGGAAACCCCTGCGTGTCGTGCGCGGGCTGGTGATGAAAGTGTACTTTTTGTTTTAGCTCCGGCTGATCTTGTATTGTCAGCTTCAAGTGACTTATTGTCGTCTCGGATAAGTCGCTTGCGTAGTACGTAGTGCAATGTTGGGCAACTTCCTGGAGCAGTAATCCAGTGCCCACACCTATTTCAAGTACGTGTTCGGGGTGCAGTGCCAAGATGCTTTGAACCGTCAGTTTTTGCCATTCGAACATCTGCGTGAGAGGAATGGGCTTGTGGTCATAGCTGCTGTTCCAACCGGTAAAAGCACTAGTGTCATCCGCCTCGTCAACCTGGCTGTAGGTTTCTTCGTATAACGAACGCCAGGATTGTATGCGCTCTGCTTCACGGGTGCTGTTGTCGACTTCTGCATGGGGCACGATATAGCCGATCAGGCGGACCTCGCCCTGTGCGTCAGGATGCGCTACGACGGCGGCCTGGCTGACCTTTTCATGCTTGAGCAAGCAGGCCTCAATTTCACCCAACTCGATCCTGAATCCGCGAATCTTGACTTGCTGGTCGGCCCGGCCGAGGTATTCCAGCGAGCCGTCGGGCAGGTAGCGGGCCAGGTCACCAGAACGGTACATACGTTCACCGGGCGCCTGGAATGGGCACGCGATGAACCGTGATGACGTTAAGCCGGGCTGATTGAGGTAACCGCTGGCGACACCCGATCCCGCGATATACATTTCTCCTGTCTCTCCCGGTCGGACGGGTTGCAGGGCAGGGTTGAGCAGGTAGACGTTCCAGCCTGGGATAGGCTCACCAATAAAGCTTTTGCTCTCTTCATTCGACACGTCCAGGGTGACATCACGCAACGTGACATGGACGGTGGTTTCCGTAATGCCATACATATTGACCAGCCGTATTGCCGTGCCGTTGCGCTCGCGCCATGCGCGCAATCGGCCGGTCTCAAGGGCTTCGCCACCGAAGATCAGGGCACGCAGGCTCAAGGGGGCAGCGGGCGCCGTTTCACTGGCCTGCGCTTGGTCAAGTTGATAGAACGCTGAGGGTGTTTGGTTCAGTACGGTCACTTTTTGCGCCGCGAGCAACCGGAGAAACGCCTTGGGTGATCGGCTGATCGAGTAGGGTACGATCACTAGCCGAGCACCGGTGAGCAGTGCTCCCCAAATTTCCCAAACCGAAAAATCAAACGAATAAGAGTGAAACAGTGTCCATACGTCGCTGGACTGCCATTGATAGTGCTCGTCAGTTGCCTGCAGTAGCTGCAACACATTGCGGTGGGGAACAATCACCCCTTTGGGGTTGCCGGTAGAGCCGGAGGTATAGATCACATAGGCGGTATGTGGCGGCAATACCCGGTGTGACCCGGAGCTTTGCGCAAGGGGCCTTGCCATTCCGGGTGGGTCGTCGATACAGATAAGATGGCTGTCGGGTGCGATCGCCTTTAAAGTTGCAAGCGTGGAGCGGTCGGTGACGATGCAGGCGGGGTGGGCATCGCTGATCATGTACCCGATCCGTTCTGCGGGGTATTGCGGGTCGAGGGGTAAGTAGGCCGCGCCACTTTTCAGGATGCCAATAATGGCGCTGACCAAGTTCGCCGAACGGGGAAGTGCCAAGCCCACCAGATTGTTTATGCCTATACCTGCGGATGTAAGGCGGTAACCCAGTTCATCGGCACTTATATTGACTTGGCTGTAGGTCAGCGAGCTGTGCTCATGGATCAATGCAATGTTGGAGGGTGCTTCTTCGACACGCCGCTCAAAGAGCTGCGTCAAGGGTGAACTGTGAGGGAGTGTGCAGTTTTCAATATGCTGTTGAACGGTGGAATAGGGCACGTTCTTATCCTCCTTGACGGTATTCTAGATAAACGCTTCAGTTCCTGTATCAGTCAGTCGCTTATCAAATTTTGCATATATATGCTCATGCAAAATATATGAAACCATAAATTGTGGTGGCAGCCGGTTTCTCTCTTTTAGATTTATTGGATTCGATGAGTAATGATCTTTACCCTGGCCCCCAATGCCGTCAAGGTCAAGTGTGGAAGCAGTCAAAAAAAAGAATTTTCCTTCACGAGCGTCGGAACTAACTGAAATCCTTAGAGATAAAGAGAGGGTTTTACTTATCCTAAAAATTAAAAACTACTGAAGGACCTTTGTTGCAGCGCTGTGAACATGGTTTCCAACAAGAGCCATATCCTGAGTTTCACTGGGTCGGTTCCCACCGGTTTAACCGTGTTCCCGATCAGGTCATTGGTTGTGGCGCAGGCGTTTGTATAAGGTATTACGGCTAACCCCCAGCTCCCGAGACAGAAGGGAGATATTCCCACCCACCGCCTTCAGCCGCTCATTCAAGTCCAGACTGTCATCCACTGCATCACACACCGGCACCACCCCATTCAAATCCACAAAAAAATCATCCGGCAAATGTTCCACTCGAATCGGCTGCTCTTCCGCCATGGCCAGCGCCACCTGCAACACGCTGCTCACCTGGCGCAGATTCCCCGGCCACGGATGCTGTTCAAACAAGGCCAGCACCTCATCACTCAAGCCCGCCCACTGGGTCGGTTCGCGATGCTGTTGCCACAGCTGCTTGAACAACGCCTGTTTATCAGTGCGCTCCCGTAGCGGCGGCAATTCCAGGGTCAGGCCGCCGATGCGGTAATACAGGTCTTCGCGAAAGCGCCCGAGCTGTACCTGCTCCCGCAGCGAGCGGTTGGTGGCGGAGATGATCCGCAAATCCACCGGGTACAACTCGCTGCTGCCTACGGGCTGCACACACCGTTCCTGCAACACCCGCAACAGCCTCGCCTGGGTCGGCAGCGGCATGTCGCCGATCTCGTCGAGGAACAGCGTGCCTTTGTCTGCCTTGCGGATCAGCCCGATGCTGCCTTTCTGGTTGGCGCCGGTGAACGCGCCTTTTTCGTAGCCGAACAGTTCCGACTCCACCAGTTCGGCAGGGATCGCTGCGCAGTTGACGGCGATAAACGCTTGTTGGCTGCGAGAACTGGCCTGGTGCAGGGCTTTGACGAACACTTCCTTGCCGACGCCGGTTTCACCGTGGATCAGCAGCGGGATGTCTTTTTCCAGCAGGCGCTCGGCCTGACGTACCGCCTTTTCCACCCGGGCGTCGCCAAAGTGCAGGGTCTTGAGGCTGATGGCCGTGGGGGCGGGTTCGCTGGTTTTTTTGGTTTCGACAAACACACGGGCCTGGACCGGCGCCTGCCTGGGTCGTTTCAACAGGCATTGGAAGCGGTTGCGCCCGGCGGCTTGCAGCGAGAAGGGCAGGCCTTCGGGCTGGTTGAGCAGTTCCAGCAGCGAGACCTTGAACAGGCTGTCGATCAGCACCCGCGACAGGCTGATGCCCAGCAGGTTATCGGCCCGGCGGTTGGCTGACAGTACCTGGCCACTTTCATCAAAGATCAGCAAGCCCGCCCATTGGCTATCAAGGTTGTTCAAGCCGGTATTGAACGTCAGCTGGAAATGCTCACCGCGAAACAGGTTGAGGATCAGCCGGTTCTCTACGGTCTGGCTCATCATCTTGACCATGCCGAGGGTATGGGAGGGCGGCAGGTAGCTGTCGCTGGAGACATCCAGCACCGCGATGATTTCCCGCTGCGCATCGAAGATCGGCGCCGCCGAGCCGGTCATGAAGCGGTTGGCCTTGAGGAAGTGTTCGTCGTGTTCGATATGCACCGCCTGGGCACAGGCCAGGGCGGTGCCGATGGCATTGGTGCCGCTGGAGCGCTCCATCCAGCTGGCGCCGGCGCTGAAGCCACGGGCCAGCGTGGGTTCGATAAAGCGTTGGGTGCCCCAGGAGGTCAACACCTGGCCCTGATTGTCGGCGAGCATGATCAGGCAGTTGGAGTTGCTGAGGATATTCTCGTAGTAGGGCAGCACTTCCTGGTGGGTGGTTTGCACGAGGGAATGCTGGCTTTCCAGCAACTGGCTGACGCCTTCTGCGGGCAGTTGGTCGAAGCTTGGCGTGCTCTGATGATCCAGGCCATAAGCCCGGCAGCGGCGCCAGGAGTCCTGGATGATGGCATCGTGCGCCAGCGGTGTGCTCATGGCGGTGACCCTGTCTTATTGTTGTTATTGGGCTCTATCTCTATCTATGTAGGAGCGAGCTTGCTCGCGAAAAACTTCAGGGCGCCGCGTTCATGCTGGATGAGCGCGTTATCGTTGACGTTCTTCGCGAGCAAGCTCGCTCCTACACAAAGTGTTGTTCAGAACTGTTCATTGTCAACCCGCCGATTGTTCAGTTGTTCAGCCTGACCTGTTCATTTCTGTTCAGAGGCGAATCGGCTTTTTGCCTAACCCGTTGACCGGCCTGGTTTTTGGGTTTTTGGCACGGAACTCGCTCTGTGTTGTTCCTGCCAGAACCATTCCAATAATAAAAAGGTCGTGTCATGTCGTTGACCCTGGAGCACGTCACACGCGTTGTCGAAGGCCAGACCTGGATCGACGACGCCAACCTGCGTTTCGAAGCCGGTTCCTTCAATGTATTGCTGGGCCGCACGCTCTCCGGCAAGACCAGCCTGATGCGCCTGATGGCCGGCCTGGACAAGCCCGACAGCGGGCGCATCCTGATGAACGGCGTCGATGTCACCCAGAAACCGGTGCGTTTGCGCAACGTGTCGATGGTCTATCAGCAGTTCATCAACTACCCGACCATGACCGTGTTCGAGAACATCGCCTCGCCGCTGCGCCAGGCCGGTGTGTCTGCCGAGCAGATCCAGAGCAAGGTCCTCGAAACCGCGAAAATGCTGCGTATCGAGAAATTCCTCCAGCGTCATCCCCTGGAACTCTCCGGCGGCCAGCAGCAACGCACCGCCATGGCCCGGGCGCTGGTCAAGGACGCCGAGTTGATCCTGTTCGATGAACCTTTGGTGAATCTGGACTACAAATTGCGGGAAGAGCTGCGCCAGGAAATGCGCGAGCTGTTCAAGGCGCGCCACACCATCGCGATCTACGCCACCACTGAACCCAACGAAGCCCTGGCCCTGGGCGGCACCACCACGATTCTGCATGAGGGCCGGGTGATCCAGAGCGGCAAGGCGGCCGAGGTCTATCATCAGCCGCAAACGGTGCTGGCGGCCGAGCTGTTTTCCGAACCGCCGATCAACCTGATGCCCGGGCGTATCAGTGGCAACGAAGTGAGCTTCGCCAACTTCGTGCACTTTCCGCTGAACGTTGACCTGCGGCCCATCGGCGAAGGCGAGTTTCGCTTTGGCGTGCGTCCCAGCCATATCAGCCTGGTGCCGAGCAACGACGATGACCTGGAGCTGGCGGTGACCGTGGAGGTCGCCGAGATCAGCGGCTCGGAAACCTTCCTGCACGTGCGCAGCGAACACTTCCTGCTGGTGCTGCACTTGCCCGGCGTGCACGAGTACGACGTCGACGCGCCGATCCGCATCTATATCCCTACCCACAAATTGTTTGTGTTCGATGGCCAGGGACGTTTGGTCCAGGCTCCGGGCCGACGTGTCGCGAGGGTTGCCTGATGGCCGAGATCCATTTGCAGAACCTGGCCCACAGCTACAGCTCAAAGCCAAACGGCCCCGAGGACTACGCGATTCGCGAAATGAACCACGTCTGGGAGCAGGGTGGTGCCTATGCGTTGCTCGGGCCGTCGGGCTGCGGCAAGTCGACCTTGCTCAACATTATCTCCGGCCTGCTCAGCCCGTCCGAAGGCCAGGTGCTGTTCGACACCAAGGTGGTGAACGAGCTGACCCCGGAAAAACGCAACATCGCCCAAGTGTTCCAGTTCCCGGTGGTGTACGACACCATGACCGTGTTCGACAACCTGGCCTTTCCCCTGCGAAACCAGGGCATGGCCGAGGCGAAGATTCACAGCAAGGTGCAGGAAATTGCCGAGGTACTCGACCTGCAAAACCTGCTGGGCAAAAAGGCCCGCAACCTTACCGCCGATGAAAAACAGAAAGTCTCCATGGGCCGCGGGCTGGTGCGGGATGACGTGTCGGCGATCCTGTTCGACGAACCGCTGACGGTGATCGACCCGCACCTTAAGTGGAAGCTGCGGCGCAAGCTCAAGCAGATCCACGAGCAGTTCAACATCACCATGGTCTACGTGACCCACGATCAACTGGAAGCCTCGACCTTCGCCGACAAGATCGCGGTGATGTATGGCGGGCAGATCGTGCAGTTCGGCACGCCCCGGGAGTTGTTCGAGCGGCCGAGCCACACCTTTGTCGGCTATTTCATCGGCAGCCCGGGGATGAATCTGATTGAAGTGCAGGCAGAGGCGGGTGGCGTGCGCTTTGCCGGGACACATCTGGCGTTGCCCGAGGCGTTGCAGCAGCGCATTGGCGAAAAGCCCTACAAGAAGCTGCAGGTCGGCATCCGCCCGGAATTTATCCATGTGTGGGATGAGCACAATCCCGACGCGCTACAGGCGCAAGTCACGCATGTCGAAGACCTCGGCACCTACAAGATCATGACCCTCAACCTCGACGGCGCACCGTTGAAGGTGCGCCTGGCCGAAGACAAGCCGGTGCCCGAGGGCCAGGCGTCCATCAGCTTTCCTGGGCAATGGTTGATGGTGTATGCCGATGACTACTTGCTGGAGGTGCAGCCATGAACAAGGTGCAGAACAACAAGGCCTGGTGGCTGGTCTTGCCGGTGTTCCTGCTGGTGGCCTTCAGCGCGGTGATCCCGATGATGACCGTGGTCAACTATTCGGTGCAGGATATCTTCGACCAGTCCAGCCGCTACTTCGTCGGCGCCGACTGGTACAAACAGGTGCTGCTGGACCCGCGCCTGCATGACTCGCTGCTGCGCCAGTTCATCTACTCCGCCTGTGTGTTGTTGATCGAGATACCGCTGGGCATCGCCATCGCCCTGACCATGCCCACCAAGGGTCGCTGGTCCTCACTGGTGTTGATCGTGATGGCGATTCCGCTGCTGATTCCGTGGAACGTGGTCGGCACCATCTGGCAGATCTTCGGCCGCGCCGACATCGGCCTGTTGGGTTCAACGCTCAACGCCATGGGCATCAGCTACAACTACGCGGCCAACACCATGGACGCTTGGGTCACGGTGCTGGTGATGGACGTGTGGCACTGGACGTCCCTGGTGGCGTTGCTGTGTTTCTCGGGGCTGCGGGCGATCCCGGATGTGTACTACCAGGCGGCGCGAATTGATCGGGCGTCCAGCTGGGCGGTATTCCGACATATCCAGCTACCGAAGCTGAAAAGCGTGCTGCTGATCGCGGTGATGCTGCGCTTCATGGACAGTTTCATGATCTACACCGAGCCGTTTGTGCTGACGGGCGGCGGGCCGGGGAATGCCACCACCTTCCTCAGTCAGACGCTTACCCAGATGGCCGTAGGCCAATTCGACCTGGGCCCGGCGGCGGCGTTCTCCCTGGTGTACTTCCTGATCATCCTGTTGGTGTCCTGGCTGTTCTATACCGCCATGACCCACTCCGACGCCAACCGCTGAGGCCGCCAACATGAGCAAGCGCAAGCTGATCCCGCTGCTGGTCTACATCCTGTTCCTGCTGGTGCCGATCTACTGGCTGCTGAACATGTCCTTCAAGAGCAACACCGAAATCCTCGGTGGCCTGACCCTGTTTCCGCAGGACTTTACCTTCGCCAACTACAAGGTGATTTTCACTGACCCGAGCTGGTACACCGGCTACCTCAACTCGCTGTACTACGTCAGCCTCAACACGGTGATTTCCCTGAGTGTGGCGCTGCCGGCGGCCTACGCGTTTTCACGCTACCGCTTCCTGGGCGACAAGCACCTGTTCTTCTGGCTGCTGACCAACCGCATGGCGCCGCCGGCGGTGTTTTTGCTGCCGTTCTTCCAGCTGTATTCCTCCATTGGCTTGTTCGATACGCATATCGCGGTGGCCCTGGCTCATTGCCTGTTCAACGTGCCGCTGGCGGTGTGGATTCTCGAAGGCTTCATGTCCGGCGTGCCCAAGGAAATCGACGAAACGGCCTACATCGATGGGTACAGCTTCCCTAAGTTTTTCGTAAAGATCTTCATCCCGCTGATTGGCTCGGGAATCGGCGTCACCGCATTTTTCTGCTTCATGTTTTCCTGGGTCGAACTCTTGCTGGCGCGCACGCTGACATCGGTGAACGCCAAGCCGATTGCGGCGGTGATGACGCGCACGGTGTCGGCGTCCGGCATCGACTGGGGCGTGCTGGCAGCGGCGGGAGTGTTGACCATCCTGCCGGGCATGCTGGTGATCTGGTTTGTTCGCAACCACGTGGCCAAGGGCTTTGCCCTGGGCCGGGTCTGAGGAGTCGATGATGGAATGGATGGCCTGGACCACCCCGACGGCACTGTTCTTTGCCGCGATCGGCCTGCTGCTGGTGGGCATGACGACCTGGGAATTGCGCTCGCCGAGTATCCCCCGGCGCGGTTTGTTACCGATCAGCACCACCCGTGGTGATCGCTTGTTTATCGGTCTTCTCGGCAGCGCCTACCTGCATTTGTTGGTGATCGGCGTAACCGGCTGGAGCATCTGGGTGGCGTCCGCGCTGTCTCTGGTGTGGCTGTTGTCTGTGATGCGTTGGGGCTAGCTGCCCCTTTTGAACCCCAAAACCAGGAGGTCTCTATGTTCGATAAAAACAATAAGCTGCGACATAGCATTTCATTGGCGGCCGTGCTGGCGCTCAGCGGGCTCAGTGCTGCGGCCTGGGCGGATGCTTATGAAGACGCTGCGAAAAAATGGATCGGCAGTGAATTCAAACCGTCGACCCTCACCGAAGCCCAGCAACTCGAAGAGCTGAAGTGGTTTATCAAGGCCGCGGAGCCGTTTCGTGGGATGAAGATCAACGTGGTGTCGGAAACCCTCACCACCCACGAATACGAGTCCAAGGTGCTGGCCAAGGCTTTCAGCGAAATCACCGGGATCAAGCTGACCCACGACTTGCTGCAGGAAGGCGACGTGGTGGAGAAGCTGCAAACCCAGATGCAGTCCGACAAGAATATCTATGACGGCTGGGTCAACGATTCCGACTTGATCGGTACGCACTTTCGCTATGGCAAGACAGAATCCATCACCGACCTGATGGCCAACGAAGGCAAGAACTTCACTTCGCCGACCCTGGACATCAAGGATTTCATCGGTATCTCGTTCACCACCGCGCCGGACGGCAAGATCTACCAATTGCCCGACCAGCAGTTCGCCAACCTGTACTGGTTCCGCGCCGACTGGTTTGAACGGGCGGACCTGAAAGCCAAGTTCAAGGAAAAGTATGGCTATGAACTGGGCGTGCCGGTGAACTGGTCGGCCTACGAAGACATCGCCAAATTCTTCAGCGAAGACGTCAAGGAAATCGACGGCAAGCGCGTCTACGGGCACATGGACTACGGCAAAAAAGACCCGTCCCTCGGCTGGCGTTTCACCGATGCCTGGTTCTCCATGGCCGGTGGCGGCGACAAAGGCCTGCCCAACGGTTTACCGGTGGACGAATGGGGCATTCGCGTGGAGGACTGCCACCCGGTGGGCTCCAGTGTGACCCGTGGTGGCGACACCAACGGGCCGGCGGCGGTGTTTGCCACGCAGAAATACGTGGACTGGATGAAGGCATACGCGCCACCGGAAGCGGCGGGCATGACCTTCTCCGAATCCGGCCCGGTGCCATCCCAGGGCAACATCGCCCAGCAGATTTTCTGGTACACCGCGTTTACCGCCGACATGACCAAACCGGGCCTGCCGGTGGTGAACGCCGATGGCACGCCGAAGTGGCGCATGGCGCCATCACCCGTCGGGCCTTATTGGGAAAAGGGCATGAAGAAGGGCTATCAGGACGTGGGTTCCTGGACCTTCCTCAAGTCGACACCCGAGAAGCAAAAACTGGCGGCCTGGCTGTACGCGCAGTTCGTGACCTCGAAAACCGTTTCGCTGAAGAAAACCATCGTTGGCCTGACGCCGATTCGTGAGTCCGACATCAACTCCCAGGCCATGACCGACCTGGCGCCGAAACTCGGCGGGTTGGTGGAGTTCTACCGCAGCCCGGCGCGGGTGGAGTGGACCCCGACCGGCACCAACGTGCCGGACTATCCACGGTTGGCGCAATTGTGGTGGAGCCATATTTCGGAAGCTGCCAGCGGAGAGAAGACGCCGCAGCAGGCGCTGGACGGGTTGGCCAAGGATCAGGACGCGATCATGACGCGCCTGGAACGCTCCAAGGTGCAGCCGATTTGCGGGCCTAAGATGAACGAGGAACGGGACGCGCAATACTGGTTCGACCAGCCGGGTGCGCCGAAGCCTAAGTTGGCGAATGAGAAGCCACAGGGTGAGACGGTTAGCTATAACGAGTTGCTGAAGTCGTGGGAGGCGGCGCGCAAGTAACCCAGACGCAGGAGATCAAAAATGTGGGAGCGGGCTTGCTCGCGAAGGCAGTAGATCAGTCAGCAGATATGTGACTGACAGACCGCTTTCGCGAGCAAGCCCGCTCCCACATTTGATTGGTGGCGCCTCAGAAAAGAGGTCTACTTGGGATACAGCGGCGGCAAGCTGGTGCTGTCCCCCGCAGGGTCCTGCTCACGCTCCGCCATCGGAATTGCCTTCACCGCCCGCCACAATTCCTCACCCTGCCAATACTGGCCACTCTCGCTGTACAGCGCGCCGTTCAACCCGTCCAACGCATCCGACAACGGCACAAACCGCGCCGCCATATCCGCCAGGGTTTCCGGTTGTTGCCGTGCCCAGGCATCCAGTGCCTGACGCGTGGCCTGTGGGTCATTGGCTTGGCTCGCCCGCTTGAGGTCGTCCAGCAAGGTGCGCGGGCTTGGGCCGGTTTGCGCGGCACGCAGGATTGCCGGCTGCCAGCGCGCACGCCACCACAAACCGAAGCCCAGCAGGGTGGTGCAGGCCAGGATCAGGCTGGTCAGTTGCCAGATCCACAGGCTGTCATTGTCCGGCGCGGTGATCACCGTTGGGCTGGCCGGCGTGTCGACGATCAGGCTCGGGTTGGTCGCCACTTGCAGGGTGCGCGCCGGCAGGCTGGTGCGTTCCAGGTGGTCTTCGTGGGTGTTCCACCACACCACTTCCACTGCCGGCAGTTCCAGTGCGCCGACACGGTTGGGCACCAGGGCTTCGCGGTCTTCACGGCTGCCGATCAGGCCACGGTCGTTGTTCTGGTTGCTCAGCACCGGTTGGTCCGGGTAGCGGCGCAGGCCGGGGATGTCGCTCAGCGCCAGCGGCGGCAGTTGCGCGCCGGCCAGGCCTTCGGCTTTCAAGGTGAGGCTGCGGGTCAGGGAGTCGCCGACCTGTACGTGATCGGGCTCGGGGTTCCAGCTTTCCGTCAGCGTCAGGCTGCGTGCCGGCAGCCAGGGAGTGTCGGCCGGGTACATTGCCGGCTTGGCCTTGACGGTCAGCGACAACTCCGGCGAGCTGACGTGGATCAGTTTGCCGGGCTTGGAGCCTTGGGGGTTGTTGTCCTGGGCGGGCCGGGGCTCTACCAGGGTGGCGCTGAACGTCTGCGTCGGAATGGTCAGCGTGCCGCTGTGCTGCGGGTAGATGGCATAGCGGGTTTCGATCACGCCATGGCGTATGCCGTTGATGACTTTCTCGTAGGTGCGCGACTCGCCCAATTGTTCGATGCGCGTATCGGCAACCTGCAACGGCGTGAGGCTGCTGTCGTCGTACAGCGACACCGAGTGGTAGACGCGCACGGTCAACAGCGCCTGGGCCTGGACGTAGACGCTGTCCTGATCGAGGTTGGTTTCGATGAACACCGGGGCCAGTTGGGCCTCGGGGTTCTGGCTGACGGTTTCCACCACTTGCAGGGTGATCGGCTGGGTCTTGAGTTCGCCGATCTGCAAGGGCGGAATCACCACGGTGCCGTTCTGCCTGGGCAGCAGGGTGATAATCCAGCGGGTGGTGGCGTGGTTATCGCCGGCCAAGGTGGTGAGCTGGTTGATCTGGCGGGTGCCGCTGACTTCAAACAGCGGGTCGAGTGGCGCCAGGTCCGGTTTGCCGAACAGCGTGACATCGTTGGACTCCACCGTCAGTTCCACCGTCTCCCCGGAATTGATGCGGCTGCGGTCGACACTGGCCACCAAGCCGGCTGCCTGGGCCTGACTGGCCCACAACGCGAGGGTGAGAAGAAGGGTGGTGCAGCGGTTCATCGAGTCTTGTCCTGATGTTGTTGCTGTTCATACCAGAATTTACGTCGCAGCAGCTCGCCGGGGTTGTCCGGGATCTGCCGCAGCCATTGTTCCAGGGCCTGGCGCTGTTCGCCTTCAAGGGTGCCGTTTGCGGGGCGCAGCGGCGGGGTGGTGGTTTGCTCATCACCCAACTCGCTGCCGGGTACCTCGTTGCTGCCGGCCTGGGGCGTGGCCCCTGTTTGCGTGTCGGTAGCGCCGGGCTGGCCCTGGCCTTGAGACGTCTGCTCGCCACCGGTGGCGGTCTGGCTGCTGGCACCCGGTTGCGCAGTCTGGCCGGGTTGCGTGGTTTCGTCATCCTCGTTTTTTGCCGGTTTGGCCGGCTCGGTTTTTTCCGGCTCCTGTTGCATCAGGCTTTCCACCAGCGCTTTGTTCTTCAGCGCCGGCTGCAAGTCTGGCTGGGCTTCGAGGGCTTGTTCGTAGGCGTCGATTGCCGCTTCCAGCTCGCCGCTTTTGGCCAGGGCATTGCCTCGATTGTAGTGGGAATAGGCGTCGCTGCCCTCGGCAAACCGCTTGGCAGCTTCGGCATAGTTGCCAGATTCATACAGCGCGACGCCTTGCCATTGCGGGTCTTCGAAATGTTCGGCCGCTTCGGCCGGGCGTTTTTTCTTCAGCAGCAGTTGGCCCTGTTGATCGGGGCGCAACCAAAGGTCCTGGAAGTCGAAGGCATAGCTGGGCTGCGGCGCGCCCAACAGCAGCAGCGGCAGGAAGAACAGCCAGCCACGGCGCCCGGCGCAGGCGGCCAGCAGCAACAGCGGCAAGAGTAGCCAGTAACCCTGGTCGGCCCAGGTGTCGAGGTGCAGCAGTTGGCCGTCATTGCGCAGGCTTTGCGGGCCGTCCAGCAGGCCAAGGTGGCGCAGGTCCTTGTCGTCCAGACGGGCCTGGCGGTAGCGACCGCCCATTTCGCTGGCGAAGGCCTTGAGGGTCGGGCTGTCGAGACGCGGTACGAGGATTGCGCCCTGGGCGTCCTTGAGGAATTCGCCGCTTTCCTGGGTCACCGGCGTGCCTTCACGGCTGCCGATGCCGAGGATCGACAAGCTTGGCGCCTGGTTGCTTTGCAATTGCAGGCGGATGCCCTGGCGCTCCTGCTTGGACAGCGACGAGCCGATCAGCAGCAGTCGGCCCTGGCCGAGGCCGCCATGCTTGAGCAGGCTCAGGGCTTTTTCCACCGCCAGATCGGCGCGGTGGCCGGGCTCGGGCATGATCGAGGGGCGCAGGGCTTCCAGCAGGTTATGGCTGGTGGCCAGGTCGTCCGAAAGCGGCACCAGGGTGTGGGCGCTGCCAGCGTAGACCACGATGGCGGTTTGCGCATCGCTGCGGGCCTGGAGTAAGTCGAACAGCTTGCGCCGCGCCTGTTCGAGGCGGCTGGGCGGGCTGTCGGTGGCGAGCATTTCCGGGGTCAGTTCCAGCAACACCACCAGCGGGTCGGAGGGTTTCTGGCTGGGCTGCTCGACGCGCTCCCAGCTCGGGCCGAGCAACGCCAGCACGGCCAGCAGCCAGGCGATGCCGAGTACCACCCACGGTGATTTGCTTTCGCGGCCACTGCCGCCGCTGAGCAACGCGGCATGGAACGCCGGCGGCAGAATCATCTGCCAGCGCCCGGCGCGTTTCTGGCGGTGCCACAACTGCCACAGCAACCAGCCGAGCAGCGGCAGCAGCAACAGCCACCAGGGGCGGAACCAGTGGGGCCACAGGGCGATCATCGACGCCTCCGCAAACGCAGGCGTTTGAGGCGTTCGCGCCATTCAGGATTGGGTTGCAGGAAACGGCCCTTGCTCGATAGTTTGTTGAACAGCCGTTGCAGGGCG
Source organism: Pseudomonas sp. SED1 (assembly GCF_034044025.1). Lineage (NCBI taxonomy): Bacteria > Pseudomonadati > Pseudomonadota > Gammaproteobacteria > Pseudomonadales > Pseudomonadaceae > Pseudomonas > Pseudomonas sp. SED1. The sequence goes on along the minus strand of NZ_JAXCIS010000049.1, from coordinate 37,470 downwards.
TTATCCGGCCAGCGCTCCTGGATTACCAGCAGCATGCTGAGGATCAACGCCAACGCCAGCGGCGCGCTGTACAGCGCTTGCGCAGGGCGCGCCTGAGTCGGTTGCTGGGCCACGGGTTCAAGCTGGTCGAGGGTTTCCTTGACCTTCAACAGTTCATTGCCGTCGCGGGCGCGAAAGTAGCGGCCGCCGGTGGCCTCGGCGATGGCCTTGAGGGCCGGTTCGTCAAGATCCAGGCTCGGGTTGACGCCAAGAACGCCCAGGGACCCGGTTTCCTCGGGGTCTGCGCCGATGCCGATCGGGTAGATTTTCACGCCTTCTTCAGCGGCCAGGCGGGCGGCGGTCAGCGGGTCGATTTCGCCGGCATTGTTGGCGCCGTCGGTGACCAGGATCAGCACTCGGCTTTGGGCCGGACGCTGGCGCAGGCGCTTGAGGGCCAGGCCGATGGCGTCGCCTATTGCGGTGTTTTTACCGGCGATGCCGATTCGTGCTTCATCGAGCCAAGTGCGCACGGTGCGTCGGTCAAAGGTCAGCGGCGCTTGCAGATAAGCCTGGCTGCCGAACAGGATCAATCCCACGCGGTCACCTTCGCGGCCTTCCAGGAAATCCCCCAGCAGGTGCTTGACCAGGCTCAGGCGGCTGACGTCCTCGTCCTGCCATTGCATGTCGGGGAAGTCCATTGAGCCGGAAACGTCCACGGCCACCAGCAAGTCGCGGCCGCTGGCTGCAATCGGCAAGGGTTCGCCGAGCCATTCCGGGCGGGCGGCGGCGGTCAACAGCAGCAGCCACAGGAACACGAACGGCGCTTGCTGGCGCCAGCCCGGCAGGTTGACCCGCGCACGGCGGCGGGCCAGGCCTTCGAGGTCGCTGAGGAAGCTGACTTTCAGCGCCGGCTCGCCACTGTCGGCCACCGGCAGGATGAGGCGCAGCAACCACGGCAGTGGCAACAGGGCAAAGATCCACGGCCAGGCGAACTCAAACATGTTTGCGAATCCAGGTGTCGACGGCTTGGGTCAGGCCGGCGATGGCCTTGTCGTCGAGTTTGCATTCGGGCTTGTAGGCGCCTTCCACCAGCACCATCCAGCGGGTCAGGCCGGCAGCGGGGCAACGGTTGTCGAGGAACGCCAGCCACTTGCGGCCGTTGAGGGTGTGGCTCTGGCTGTAGGGATAGTCATTGCGGCACAGGCGTTTGAGCAGGCCGTTGAGTTGTTGGAGCCAGGCACCGGCCGGCGCACCGTCGTAGGGTTTGGGCATCAGGGCCAGCTCGGCGAGGGCGGCGATGCGCAACGGGTCCAGGGGCTGTTCGGCGCGGGCCAACGGGCGCTTGGCCGGCAGGAAACGCCGTAATGACCACAGCCCCCAACCCGCCAGCGGGAGGATCAGCAGCAACAGCCACCAGCCCGGCGCCGGCGGCCAGAAGCCGATCACGGGCGGGGCGATCAGGGGTTGCAGTTGGTCGAGGCTGCTCATTGCTTTTTAACCGGGCGTTGCGGGTTCAGGTATTCGCGCAGTTGCTCGACCATTTCACCCTGGGTACTCAAGGGCATCAACAGCACCCGCAGCTTTTGCGCGAGCAATTCCCAACGTGCGCTGCGGGCTTCGGCCTGGGCCTTGTAGGCCTGGCGCAGGTCAAAATTCAGGGTGTCCAGCTCCAGTTGTGCGCCGCGCTCGGCGAAACGCAGCAGCCCGGCGGCGGGCAGGGCGTGGTCCAGAGGGTCGGACACCGGCAACAGCAGCAGGTCGCAATGCCGCGACAACAGGCTCAGCTGTTGCTCGGCGCCTTCGGTCAGGGCGCGCTCGTCGCAGATCACAATCACCAGGCTGCCCGGGCGCAAAACTTCCCGGGCCCGGCGCAAGGCCATGCCGAGGGCGTCGGCCTCCGGGCGGCGTTCGGTGTTGAGGCTCTGGTTGACCCGCACCAGACGGTTGAGCAGTTGCAGCAGGCTTTGCTTGCTGCGCCGGGGTTTGATTTCGTAGTGCTCGCTGTCGCCGAATACCAGCCCGCCGACCCGGTCGTTATGGCCCAGTGCCGCCCAGCCGATCAGGCTCGCCGCCTGGGCCGCCAGCACCGACTTGAACATCTGCCCCGAGCCGAAAAACAGCCGGCAGCTTTGTTCCACCATGATGAAGATCGGCCGTTCGCGCTCTTCATGGAACAATTTGGTATGGGGCTCCTGGGTACGTGCGGTGACGCGCCAGTCGATGGTGCGTACGTCGTCGCCAGCCTGATACACCCGCACCTGATCGAAGTCGACCCCGCGCCCGCGCAGTTTCGAGTGGTGCAGGCCGATCAGCGGGCTGCGCTGGCTTGGCGTGGAAAACAACTGCACTTCTCGGACGCGATGGCGCATCTCGATCAATTCGCTCAAGGTGACACGGGTTCCATCGCCAGCGTTCATGGGCGTCAAGCGACGGCAACGACGTCGAGAATGCGTTGCACCACACGGTCCTGGTCGATACCGGCCGCTTCAGCTTCGAACGACAGGATGATGCGGTGGCGCAGCACGTCGAACAGCACCGCCTGGATGTCTTCCGGGCTGACGAAATCGCGGCCTGCCAGCCAGGCGTGGGCCCGGGCGCAGCGGTCCAGGGCAATCGAGCCCCGCGGGCTGGCGCCGTAGGCAATCCACTCGGCCATCTCCGGGTCGAACTTGGCCGGGGTACGGGTGGCCATGACCAGTTGCACCAGGTATTCCTCCACCGCATCGGCCATGTACAGGCCGAGGATTTCCTTGCGCGCGGCAAAGATCGCCTGCTGGCTGACCCGGCGCTCGGGCTTGGTTTCGCCGTTGAGCGCTTCGCCACGGGCTTGCTGCAGGATGCGGCGCTCGACAGCGGCGTCCGGGAAGCCGATTTTCACGTGCATCAGGAAACGGTCGAGCTGGGCTTCCGGCAGCGGGTAGGTGCCTTCCTGCTCGATGGGGTTTTGCGTGGCCATCACCAGGAACAACGGCGACAACTCGTAAGTGCTGCGCCCCACGCTGACCTGGCGCTCGGCCATGGCTTCGAGCAATGCCGACTGCACCTTGGCCGGGGCCCGGTTGATTTCGTCCGCCAGCACCAGGTTGTGGAAGATCGGGCCTTGCTGGAACACGAAACTGCCGGTTTCCGGACGATAGATCTCGGTGCCGGTGATGTCGGCGGGCAGCAGGTCGGGGGTGAACTGGATCCGATGGAACTGTGCCTCGATCCCTTCGGCGAGCTCCTTGATGGCCTTGGTCTTGGCCAGCCCGGGAGCGCCTTCAACCAGCATATGGCCATCGGCAAGCAGGGCAATGAGCAAGCGCTCGATGAGTTTTTCCTGGCCGAGAATCTGCGTTGAAAGAAAGGTTCGCAGCGCAAGCAGCGCTTCACGATGTTCCATCGATGACGGTTCCTGGAGAGGTGAGACTGGGCATTGCGAAAAATGCCAGGCCTGGGGGCGTTACTTTAATGCATCGCAGGGGCTGGCGACTAACGGCGTGGGGGGTATTTTTGGGAAATGTGGGAAATTTCCGAAGATTTTGCCGACGGGCACCTGCCGTTGTGGCGAGGGAGCTTGCTCCCGCTGGGCTGCGCAGCAGCCCCAATAAGGCTGTCGAGTTTTTCCAGGAAGAACGCAGTAGGCTGGTTTGGGGCCGCTGCGCAGCCCAGCGGGAGCAAGCTCCCTCGCCACATTGTGCGGGTTTGGCAGCTAGGCCCGGATATAGGTCCCGGTGCCCTTGAGAATGTTCTGCAGGGTTGCCTCCACTTCGGCCAGGTCCGACGCGGCGGTGCCGTGGGTGATTTCCAGATGATCGCTGCCGCCCAACGCATCGGCATCCGCTGCGCCAATTTCCACCAGCAACGTCGTGGCACTCAGGGTGATCTTCAGCCCGTCAAGGGTCGACGGCTCGTAATCCCAGGTGATCTCCACCTCGTCCTCATCCGGATAACGGGTCACCATGAACATCTCGCCCTTGTCGCCGTGGCAGCAGAGCATGGCCATGTTGTCTTCTTCGTCATCGCACGGGTTGACGATCAGGTGGGCGGTGGTGAGTTGCAATGGCATGGTTAATCCTGTCTGGGGGAGGGCGAAGCAGGGCAATTGTGCCATTACGGCGAATTTTGTGCTGCATCGTGTGTCAGACCCTTTGGCATGACCTGGCGGGCTACATCAGTCATTTCCGATACTCGGCGCCCCGGGATTTCTCCGAAAACACCCGGTTGCCCAAGTCGCAACCCGCCAGCAGCGTGCCGATGACCGAATATGTCGCAGCGTCGCAAGCAGCCTGCTTCCTACACTCGTTAAGCTGCGCAACGGATGTGCCCTGCCGGGAGTCTGACCTGCCCGTCGTACCGTCACCTGGCAAGGTGCGCATCTTATGGAAGTTGAATGTGACCTCATTGTCTTGTCCAGCTTCACCCACCTGTCACTCTGAATTCGTTACTGTAGACCGCGAACAGAGCTGACGGTCTCCCCGCAAGGGGATAACACGCGACGCTTCCATCAATAACAAGCCCAAGCGGAGTACCACAGATGGCGTTCTTCACCGCAGCCAGCAAAGCCGACTTCCAGCACCAACTGCAAGCGGCACTGGCGCAGCACATCAGTGAACAGGCACTGCCACAAGTGGCGCTGTTCGCTGAACAATTTTTCGGCATTATTTCCCTGGATGAACTGACCCAGCGTCGCTTGTCCGACCTGGCCGGTTGCACCCTGTCTGCCTGGCGCCTGCTTGAGCGCTTTGATCACAACCAACCGCAAGTGCGGGTCTACAACCCCGATTACGAACGTCATGGCTGGCAATCGACCCACACCGCGGTCGAAGTGCTGCACCACGACTTGCCATTCCTGGTGGACTCGGTACGCACCGAGCTGAACCGCCGTGGCTACAGCATCCATACCCTGCAAACCACCGTGCTCAGCGTGCGTCGTGGCAAGAAGGGCGAGTTGCTGGAAATCCTGCCGAAAGGCACCCAGGGCGAAGACGTTCAGCAAGAATCGCTGATGTACCTGGAAATCGACCGTTGCGCCAACGCCGCCGAGCTGAGTGTCCTGAGCAAGGAACTTGAGCAGGTGCTGGGCGAAGTGCGCGTTGCTGTCGCCGATTTCGAACCGATGAAGGCCAAGGTCCAGGAACTGCTGGCCGGTATCGATGCCAGCTCGTACGTGATCGACGGCGAAGAAAAAGCCGAGATCAAGAGCTTCCTGGAATGGCTGGTGGGCAACCACTTCACCTTCCTCGGCTATGAAGAGTTTGTGGTACGTGACGAGGCGGATGGCGGTCATATCGAATATGACACCCACTCGTTCCTCGGTCTGACCAAGCTGCTGCGCCCGGGCCTGACGGCCGATGACCTGCGCATCGAAGACTACGCAGTGAACTACCTGCGTGAGCCGGCTGTGCTGTCGTTCGCCAAGGCTGCTCACCCAAGCCGCGTCCACCGCCCGGCCTACCCGGACTACGTGTCGATCCGCCAGATCGATGCCACCGGCAAGGTCGTCAAGGAATGCCGCTTCATGGGCCTCTACACCTCCTCGGTGTACGGCGAAAGCGTGCGAGTGATTCCTTACATCCGTCGCAAGGTTGCGGAAATCGAACGTCGTTCGGGCTTCCAGGCCAAGGCGCACTTGGGCAAGGAACTGGCCCAGGTGGTCGAAGTGCTGCCCCGTGATGACCTGTTCCAGACCCCGGTGGACGAGCTGTTCAGCACCGTGATGTCGATCGTGCAGATCCAGGAACGCAACAAGATCCGCGTGTTCCTGCGCAAAGACCCGTACGGTCGCTTCTGCTACTGCCTGGCCTATGTGCCGCGCGACATCTATTCCACCGAAGTGCGCCAGAAGATCCAGCAAGTCCTGATGGATCGCCTGAAAGCCTCGGACTGCGAGTTCTGGACTTTCTTCTCCGAGTCGGTACTGGCTCGCGTCCAGCTGATCCTGCGGGTAGACCCGAAGAACCGCCTGGACATCGACCCGCTGCAACTGGAAAAAGAAGTGGTGCAGGCCTGCCGCAGCTGGCAGGACGACTACTCCAGCCTGGTGGTGGAAAGCTTCGGCGAAGCCCACGGCACCAACGTGCTGGCGGACTTCCCGAAAGGCTTCCCGGCCGGCTACCGTGAGCGCTTCGCGGCGCATTCGGCCGTGGTCGACATGCAGCACTTGCTCAGCCTCACCGAAGCCAACCCGCTGGTGATGAGCTTCTACCAGCCATTGGGCCAGGTTTCCGGTCAGCGCGAGTTGCACTGCAAGCTGTATCACGCCGACACCCCGCTGGCACTGTCCGACGTACTGCCGATCCTGGAAAATCTCGGCCTGCGTGTACTGGGTGAATTCCCGTACCGCTTGCGTCATGCCAATGGCCGCGAGTTCTGGATTCACGATTTCGCGTTCACCGCCGCCGAAGGCCTGAACCTCGACATCCAGCAGCTCAACGACACCCTGCAGGACGCGTTCGTGCACATCGTCAATGGCGATGCCGAGAACGACGCGTTCAACCGCCTGGTACTGACCGCCGGCCTGCCATGGCGCGATGTGGCGCTGCTGCGTGCCTACGCCCGTTACCTGAAGCAGATTCGCCTGGGCTTCGACCTGGGTTACATCGCCAGCACCCTGAACAACCACACCGACATCGCCCGCGAGTTGACCCGGTTGTTCAAGACCCGCTTCTACCTGGCGCGCAAGCTCACCGCCGAAGACCTGGAAGACAAGCAGCAACGTCTGGAGCAAGCGATCCTCACGGCCCTGGACGACGTTCAGGTGCTCAACGAAGACCGCATCCTGCGTCGCTACCTGGACCTGATCAAGGCTACCTTGCGGACCAACTTCTACCAGGCGGATGCCAACGGTCAGAACAAGTCGTACTTCAGCTTCAAGTTCAACCCGCACGCCATTCCAGAATTGCCCAAGCCGGTGCCGAAGTTTGAAATCTTCGTCTACTCGCCACGGGTTGAAGGCGTGCACCTGCGCTTTGGTAACGTTGCACGCGGCGGCCTGCGCTGGTCTGACCGTGAAGAAGACTTCCGCACCGAAGTGCTGGGCCTGGTAAAAGCCCAGCAAGTGAAGAACTCGGTGATCGTGCCGGTTGGCGCCAAGGGCGGTTTCCTGCCGCGTCGCCTGCCACTGGGCGGCGGTCGGGACGAGATCGCGGCCGAGGGCATCGCCTGCTACCGCATCTTCATTTCCGGCCTGTTGGACATTACCGACAACCTGAAAGACGGCGCCCTGGTGCCTCCGTTGAACGTGGTGCGCCACGACAACGATGACCCGTACCTGGTGGTGGCAGCGGACAAGGGCACTGCGACCTTCTCCGACATCGCCAACGGCATCGCCATCGACTATGGCTTCTGGCTGGGTGACGCGTTCGCTTCCGGCGGTTCTGCCGGTTACGACCACAAGAAAATGGGCATCACCGCCAAGGGTGCGTGGGTGGGTGTGCAGCGTCACTTCCGTGAGCGCGGCATCAACGTCCAGCAAGACAGCATCACCGTGGTGGGCGTGGGCGACATGGCCGGCGACGTGTTCGGCAACGGCCTGTTGATGTCCGACAAGCTGCAACTGGTCGCGGCTTTCAACCACCTGCACATCTTCATCGATCCAAACCCGACCCCGGCCAACAGCTTCGCTGAACGTCAGCGCCTGTTCGACTTGCCGCGCTCGTCCTGGACCGACTACGACACCAGCATCATGTCGGAAGGTGGCGGTATCTTCTCGCGCAGCGCGAAGAGCATTGCCATCTCGGCGCAGATGAAAGAACGCTTCGACATCCAGGCTGACAAGCTGACCCCGACCGAACTGCTGAACGCCTTGCTCAAGGCGCCGGTGGACCTGTTGTGGAACGGCGGTATCGGTACTTACGTCAAGGCCAGCACCGAAAGCCATGCCGATGTGGGCGACAAGGCCAACGACGCCCTGCGCGTCAACGGCAACGAGTTGCGCTGCAAGGTGGTGGGCGAGGGCGGTAACCTCGGCATGACCCAATTGGGTCGTGTGGAATTCGGCCTCAATGGCGGCGGCTCCAACACCGACTTCATCGACAACGCCGGTGGTGTGGATTGCTCCGACCACGAAGTGAACATCAAGATCCTGCTCAACGAAGTGGTGCAGGCTGGTGACATGACCGACAAGCAGCGCAACCAGTTGCTGGCGAGCATGACCGACGAAGTCGGCAGCCTGGTGTTGGGCAACAACTATAAGCAGACCCAGGCCCTGTCCCTGGCCGCCCGCAAAGCCTTCGAGCGAGCTGCCGAGTACAAGCGCCTGATGAGCGACCTGGAAAGCCGTGGCAAGCTGGACCGCGCCATCGAGTACCTGCCTTCCGAAGACCAGCTCACCGAGCGTGCGGCCACCGGTAAGGGTCTGACCCGTCCGGAGCTGTCGGTACTGATCTCCTACAGCAAGATCGACCTCAAGGAAGCGTTGCTCAAGTCCCTGGTGCCGGATGACGACTACCTGACCCGCGACATGGAGACCGCGTTCCCGCCGAGTCTGGTGGCGAAGTTCTCCGAAGCCATGCGTCGCCATCGTCTGAAGCGCGAGATCGTCAGCACCCAGATCGCCAACGACCTGGTCAACCACATGGGCATCACCTTTGTTCAGCGGTTGAAAGAGTCCACCGGCATGAGCCCGGCGAACGTGGCCGGTGCTTACGTGATCGTGCGTGACATCTTCCACCTCCCGCACTGGTTCCGTCAGATCGAAGCCCTGGACCACCAGGTTTCGGCTGAAGTGCAACTGGCGCTGATGGACGAACTGATGCGCCTGGGCCGCCGTGCCACACGCTGGTTCCTGCGCAGCCGTCGCAACGAGCAGGATGCTGCCCGTGACGTCGCGCACTTCGGTCCGCACCTGGCGGCGTTGGGCCTCAAACTCGACGAACTGCTGGAAGGTCCGACCCGCGAAGGCTGGCAGAACCGTTACCAAGCCTATGTCGAAGCCGGTGTGCCTGAACTGTTGGCGCGCATGGTTGCAGGCACTACCCACCTGTACACCTTGCTGCCGATCATCGAAGCCGCTGACGTGACCGGTCAGAGCGCAGCGGACGTGGCCAAGGCGTACTTCGCCGTGGGTAGCGCACTGGACTTGCCGTGGTACCTGCAGCAGATCAGCGATCTGCCGGTGGGCAACAACTGGCAGGCCCAGGCCCGCGAAGCCTTCCGCGACGACGTGGACTGGCAGCAACGGGCGATCACCATCAAGGTTCTGCAAATGGCCGAAGCGCCGGAAGACATGGAAGCCCGCGTGGCCCTGTGGCTTGAGCAGAACGCGAGCATGGTGGAGCGCTGGCGCGCGATGATGGTGGAGATTCGTGCTGCGGTCGGTACGGACTACGCCATGTACGCGGTGGCCAACCGTGAGTTGCTGGACCTGGCGATGAGCGGTCAGTCGGTGCTGTAACGGGTCTGACTGAGCGTTAAAACAAAAAGCCCGGTATCGAAAGATGCCGGGCTTTTTTGTGTTTGATTATCGGGTGTTTTCTCAACTTGTGGCGAGGGAGCTTGCTCCCGTTGGGCTGCGCAGCAGTCCCGTTTTTGGGGACGCTGCGCGCCCCAGCGGGAGCAAGCTCCCTCGCCACAGGTAAAGCAGTATGATCAATTGCTACGTAGTAGCTTGGCCTCCAGATAATCCAGATGGTGGGTCATCAAGGTGACGGCTGTACCGGCATCGCCTTGCTCCACCGCATCCACAATCGCCCTGTGCTCCTGCCACGCGCAATACGTGCAGGCCTTGGCCTCAAATTGCGCAATCGCCAACGAGGTCAACGGCACCAGGCTGTTGAGAAACTGCGCCAACGGCGCGTTACCCGCTATCGCCGCCAGTTGCAGGTGAAACTCCCCGGAAAGCCGAATCGCTGGCCCGCGTTGGTCGCGCTCGATGCATTCCCGCTCCCGCGCAATCAACTCACGCAACTGTCGTACCTGCGCTGGCTCCGCATTGGCACACGCCAACTGCACCACGGTGATTTCCGTCAGGCGTCGCGCCTCGAGAATCTGCTGGGTTTGTTGGGCATCGGGTGCCGCCACCTGGGCCCGATGGTTGGGCCGCAGGATGATCACTTGCTGGTGCGACAGCCGCGCCAGCACTCGGCGAATCACGCTGCGGCTGACGCCAAAACTTTGCCCGAGGCTCTCCTCGGTAAAACGGCTGGCGGGGGCGATGCGTTGCTCGAGAATGGCGTCGAACAGTGCCGGGTAGATGTCGTCCACCGAGAGTTTCGGCTTGCCCACCAGGCGCAACGGCGTAAAGGGGAAAGGGGTGTGCAGGGCGTGAGCGGTCATGCGCGGTCTCCTGGAAGTCAGCTACCCAGATGGTCATCCGGGATGTTCAAGCGAATGCCCATGCGCAAGCCTTCCTGCAGGATGTGCCGGCGCATTTCGGCGCTGGCCAGGGCGCTGTTTTTGTTGCGGATCGCCCGCACCACGGCGTCGTTTTCCTGCAAGCGTTCCGCCAGGTGTTCGGGGGAGTTGCGCAGCACCTGGGCGCTTTGCTTGAGGGCGTTGCTGGTCTGTTGCACCACGTTCTGGAAGATCGGGTTGGAGGTCAGGGCGAACAGTTCTTCGTGGAACGCGATGTAGGCGTTCATCCCGGCTTCGCTGTCGCCGGCGTCGAGGGCTTCGCGCATGTCCATCAGGGTCAGGCGCAGTTGCCCGACTTCCTTGCTGCTGATGGATTGCGCCACCAGGCCGACGATAAAGGGCTCGAGGGTGTAGCGCAGTTGCAGGATGTCTTCGAGGCTGGCGTCGGCCACGCCGCTGTCCTGGGCCTGGGATTCGCTGAGGGTGGTCTCCAGCACCACCACGCCCTTGCCGGGCATGGAACGTACCAGGCCAAGGGTTTCGAGCACGATCACCGCTTCGCGCAGGCTTGGGCGGCTGATGCCCATTTGCTCGGCCAGTTCACGCTGGCCGGGCAGCATCTCGCCGCGCCGCCACTGACCCCTCGCCAGGGCGGCGCGCAGTTTTTCTACCACTGAATTGACTACGGTTGACGAGGTGATCACGTGTGGCTCCCTTTAAATTGGACTGTCTGCTTTGTGTGGCGAGAGAGCTTGCTCCCGCTGGACTGCGCAGCAGGCCCATTTTTTGGGGCCGCTTCGCGCCCCAGCGGGAGCAAGCTCCCTCGCCACAGGGGATGAGTCAGTCTCATCAGAACTCTTGGTGGGCAGGCAAGACCGGCTTCTTGGCCTGGAATGCATACCCTTGTTGCCCGTCCAGCACCTTGTTGGCGCGCTGGATATCGATGTCTTTTTCCCATCGGGCGATGGCCACGGTGGCGACACAGTTGCCGATCAGGTTGGTCAGCGCCCGGCCAATGCCCATGAACCAGTCCACCGCCAATACCAGCACCAGGCCTACCACTGGAATCGCCGGAATCGCGGTCAGTGTCGCCGCCAGAATCACCAGCGCCGAGCCCGGTATCCCGTGGGCGCCCTTGGAGGTGATCAGCGACACCAGCAGGATGGTCAGCAGGTCGGTCATCGACAGCGGTGTGCCGGTGGCGTTGGCGATAAACACGATGGCGAGGGTCAGGTAGATCGAAAAACCGTCGAGGTTGAACGAGTACCCGGTCGGAATCACCAGGCCCACGGTGGAGCTGCCAATCCCGAGGTGCTCCAGTTTACGCATGATTTGGGGCAGCACTGCGTCGGAGGAGGCGGTGCCCATCACGATCAACAGCTCTTCCCGCAGGTACTTGAGCAGCGGCAGCATCCGCAGGCCCGACAGGCGCATCACCAGGCCGAGAATCACCGCGACGAACAGGAAGCAGGTGAGGTAGAACAGGCCCACCAGGCTGCCCAGGTGTTGCAGGGAATCCAGGCCATAAGTACTGGTGGTGAAGGCGATGGCGCCGAACACGCCGATGGGCGCCAGGCGCACGATCATGCCCATGATGCGGAAGATCACGTGGCTCAGTTCGTTGATCAACCGCGAGATGCCGGAGGCAGCTTCGCCCACCAGGTTCAGCGCGCTGCCGAACAGCACCGAGAACAACAGCACTTGCAACACGTTGTTGTCAGCGAAGGCGCCGATCACCGAGTTGGGGATCAGGTCCATCAGGAATTGGCTGGTGCCCTTGATGTGCTGGCCTTTGTCGGCCAGCTCATTCAAGCCGGCAGACGACAGTTGTTCCAGGTGAATATTGGCGCCAGTGCCGATTCCGGTGCTGAAGGCCATGATCAGGCCGATCACCAGGGCCACGGTGGTCAGTGCTTCGAAGTAGATCACCGACTTGAGGCCGATGCGTCCGACTTTCTTCAAGTCGCCGGCGCCGGAAATACCGCTGACCACCACGCAGAATACGATCAGGCCAATCAGCATTTTGATCAGCTTGATAAAGCCGTCACCCAGGGGTTTGAGTTGCGAGGAAAATTCGGGAAGGGCGAGGCCGCAGATTATGCCGATGATCAGGCCAATCACGACTTGCAGGAAAATCGAACGCGAGCACCATCTGAGCATGGGAAGGATCTCTATTCGGTGCCCTGGTGGGTCCAGGGCTTAATTGTTGTGGTCTGACCGGTATGTCCAGTGCGGGGCCAGTCTACGCTCGGGTTTTTTCAAGTCGCAAGTAAATATTACGTGGATGGCCGGTCCCGGTCTGACCAGTGGGTGCGTAAGGTCTGTGCTTGAGCGGTTGGCGGCGGGAATTTTTTTTCGCTTATCATCCGCAGCTTGGCCAAACAGGTGAGCTATGGATATTCCGGGACTGACGACGGATGAGAATGGCCTGACGCGCTGTACATGGCGCATGGCCGCAGTGGAATACCCGGATTACCACGACCATGAATGGGGCGTGCCGGTGGCTGATGACATTGCGCTTTACGAGAAGATTTGCCTGGAGGGTTTTCAGGCGGGCATGGCGTGGATCACCATCCTGCGCAAGCGCGAGGCGTTTCGACGGGCGTTCGAGGGCTTTGATTTTCGCCGGGTGGCGCAGTACACCGAGCAGGATATCGAGCGGCTGATGGCCGACCCGGGTATCGTGCGCAATCGCGCCAAGATCGTGTCCACCATCAACAACGCCCGGCGCGCTTGTGAGCTGGTGGATGAGACCGGTTCGCTGGCGGCGTGGTTGTGGTCATTTGAGCCGCCCGCCGACGAGCGCCCGGCGCAGGTCGACCTGGCGTACTGGACGGCCAACCCGACTTCAGCCGCTTCAACGCGCTTGTCCCAGGCCCTGAAAAAGCGCGGCTGGAGCTACGTGGGGCCGACCACGATGTATGCGTTCATGCAGGCGATGGGCATGGTCAACGACCACCTTGAAGGCTGTGCCTGCCGACCTCGAATCGAACAGCTGCGCCACCAATTCAAACGACCCTGAGCCACTGACTGTGCGCGGTTAAAACTGTGGGAGCTGGCTTGCCTGCGATGGCGGTGGATCAGCAAACACAACTGTGTCTGATGCACCGCCATCGCAGGCAAGCCAGCTCCCACAGGAGAGGGCGGTGGCGCGGGTTAGCGTGGCAGCGGCGTGAGCACGTCGGCCTTGTCATCCATCACCATCACCACCAGCAGCTTTGCCGGTTGGGTCTGGCTGGCATTGCTCGATTCAAAGTGCCGCGAGCCGGCGGGTTCGTAGAACGATTGGCCGACCTTGTAGGTGATCGCCTTCTCATCGTTGACCCGCGAGGTAATTGCACCTTCCAGCACGTAGGCCACGGCAGTGCCGGTGTGGCTGTGGGGTACGGTGGCCTGGCCCGGCGCATAGTCCACGGTGAGCATGACGGTTTTCTTGCCGGGGACGTTGGTCAGGGCGTGTTCCTGCAACACGTTGATCTTTTCCTGGTTGTATACCGGGTCGTGGGCAAAGGCGCTTAACGAGGCCAGCAGCAGGGTGGTGCCGAGCAGTACTTTCATGGTGAGGCTTCCGAGTGAGTCGAGACCCCTTCACCCTAGGCCCCGATCCGGAATTGACCAATAGCCAATCCGGCGGAAATTCCCTCAGCCAATCTGTCGCAGGATGTCCCGCACCACGTCCAGCGCCGGGTCAATGTCCAGGGTTTCGATCGCGCCAAACCCGATCTTCAGCCCCTCGCGTACCGGTGTGTCGTGGAAAAACACGCTCAGCGGATAGAGCCCCACGTCCGCCTCCCGTGCCAGTCGGGTGAGCTGCGGGATATTCACCGGCACCTTGCACAGTGCGGCCAGATGGAACCCGGCCACGGTGGGCACCACTTCGAACCACGGCGAGAGGTCCCCCGCCAGGCGCTGCAGAATCCGTTCCCGGCGCCCGGCATACACCCCATGGCAGCGCCGAATGTGCTTGAGCAGGTAGCCTTCGCTGATGAACTTGGCCAGGGCCCATTGCGGCAGGGTGGAGCTGTGCTGGTCGGTGAGTTGCTTGGCCTTGAGCACCGCGCCAAAAATCGCCGGCGGTAACACCGTGTAGCCCAGGCGCAACTCCGGCAGGAGGGTTTTCGAGAAGGTCCCGACATAGGCGACCACACCGCGGGTGTCCATGCTTTGCAGGGAATCGGTGGGGCGGCCCTCGTAGCGGAATTCGCTGTCGTAGTCATCCTCGATCACGATGGCGCCCAGCGCCAGCGCACGTGCCAGCAACGCTTCACGGCGCAGCACGCTCATGGGCATGCCCAGGGGGAACTGATGGGACGGCGTCACGTAGATCAGCCGCGTGCCGTCGGGAATCAAGTCGACCCGCAGGCCGTGCTCGTCCACCGGCACGCCCACCACGGTCGCCCCCATGGCGTCGAACATCAGTCGCACCGGGGGGTAGCCGGGGTCTTCCATGGCGACGACGCTGCCCGGCTCCAGCACCACGCGGGCGATCAGGTCGAGCGCCTGCTGGGCGCCGTTGGTGACTACGATGTCGTCTTCGCTGCACCTGACCCCACGGGAAAACGCGATATGCCCGGCGATTGCACTGCGCAGGGCCGGCAAACCTTCCGGCCGGCTGTAGAAGCCGCTGTCCTGTGAGATACGACGCAAGGCATCGAGGGTGCAGCGCCGCCATTCATCCTGGGGGAACTGGCTGCGGGCCGTGGCGCCGCCGATAAAGTCCCGGCTCGGGCGGGTCTCACGGCTGGGGTGGCCCATGGGCGCTGGAAGGGCCTGCCACTTGGCCAGGTTGGCGGCGCAGGCGAGGTCGGCGGCACTTTGCAGGTGTTCGCGGCGCGTGGCCCAGGCGTTGACGAACGTGCCACGGCCGATCCTGCCGACCAACAACCCTTCGTAGGTCAGCGCCGCGTAGGTGTCTGAGACCGTCTTGCGCGACACGCCCAGTTGCAGGGCCAGCAAGCGGCTGGGAGGCAATTGCGACCCGGCCACCAGTTGTCCCGACTCAATGGCCGTGCGCAGTTGCTGGTAAAGCTGTTCGGCCAGGTCCTTGCGGCCCTTGATAACGACGTGCAGTTCCATGGTTCATCCAGAGGCAAGCATTCACCCGCAAGATTACCGCAAGTCACCCGCCAGCCGAATCAGGACAGGAAACCGCCGTCCACATTCAACGAAACACCGGTGGTGTAGCTCGACGCATCGCTGGCCAGGTACAGCACCGCGCCGGCCATTTCGCTTGGGTCGGCCACGCGCTTGAGGGGAATCTGTGCCAGGGCCATTTTCAGGATCGAGTCGTTCTTCACCAGGGCCGAGGCGAACTTGGTGTCGGTCAGGCCCGGCAGCAGCGCGTTGCAACGAATGCCGAACGGCGCGCATTCCTTGGCGAAGACTTTGGTCATGTTGATCACGGCGGCCTTGGTCACCGAGTAGATGCCCTGGAACACACCCGGCGAAATCCCGTTGATCGACGCCACGTTGATGATGCTGCCGCCGCCGTTCTCGCGCATCAGCTTGCCGGCTTCCACCGACATGAAGAAGTAGCCGCGAATGTTCACGTCGACGGTCTTCTGGAACGCGCCCAGGTCGGTGTCCAGCACGTTGCAGAACTGCGGGTTGGTGGCGGCGTTGTTGACCAGGATATCCAGGCGGCCGAACTGTTCGCGGATCGCGGCAAACACGTTGGTGATCTGTTCCATTTCGCCGATATGGCAGGCAATGGCGGTGGCCTTGCCTCCGTCGGCGATGATCGCGTCGGCCACGTGCTGGCAGCCGTCGATCTTGCGGCTCGACACGATCACGTGGGCGCCTTGTTGGGCCAGCAACTTGGCGATGGCCTCACCGATACCGCGGCTGGCGCCGGAAACGAAAGCGATCTTGCCGTCGAGGTCGAACAGTTGAGTCTTGGACATGGTTTTTCCTTGAAGAGGGTCAGAGGGAAGACTGTTTGATGACGTTCAGGCTCATCTGCTCCAGCAGCTTGTTCATGTGAATGAACTGCGCAAAGCGTTTGTCCTGGGTCTGGCCATGGAAGAAGCGGTAGTAGATCTGCTGCACGATGCCGGCCAGGCGGAACAGGCCGTAGGTGTAGTAGAAGTCGAAATTGTCGATCCGGATCCCGGAGCGTTCGGCGTAGTAGTCGACGAACTGGCGGCGGGTGAGCATGCCGGGAGCGTTGCTTGGCTGGCGGCGCATCAGTTGCACCGGCGCCGGGTCGGCCGCTTCGATCCAGTAGGCGAGGGTGTTGCCCAGGTCCATCAGCGGGTCGCCGAGGGTGGTCAGTTCCCAGTCCAGCACGCCGATGATCTGCATCGGGTTATGCGGGTCGAGGATCACGTTGTCGAAGCGGTAGTCGTTGTGAACGATGCTCGAGGTGGGGTGGTCGGCGGGCATCTTGTCGTTGAGCCAGGCACGCACGGCTTCCCAGCTCGGCGCGTCAGGGGTCAGGGCCTTTTCGTAACGGTCGCTCCAGCCGCGAATCTGCCGCTCCACATAACCCTCAGGCTTGCCCAGGTCGGCCAGGCCGCAGGCGGTGTAGTCGACCTGGTGCAGCTCGACGAACTTGTCGATAAAGCTTTTGCACAAGGCTTCGGTTTTCGTCGCGTCCAGGCCCAGTTCCGGCGGTAGGTCCGAGCGCAGGATGATCCCGTTGACCCGCTCCATCACGTAGAACTCGGCGCCGATCACCGACTCGTCGGTGCAGTGCACGTAGGGTTTGGGACAATACGGGAAACCGTCCTTGAGCTGGTTGAGAATCCGGTATTCGCGGCCCATGTCGTGGGCGGACTTGGCCTTGTGGCCAAAGGGCGGGCGACGCAGCACGAATTCCTGGCCGGGGTATTCCAGCAGGTATGTCAGGTTCGAGGCACCACCCGGGAACTGGCTGATGTTGACGCTGCCGCTCAAGCCCGGGATATGGGCCTTGAGGTAGGGATCGATGAGGCTGGCATCAAGTTCTTCGCCGGGGCGAATCTGGGTCGATTGGTCATTAAGCGCCATGCTTATCCCTTCTGCTTATTCTTAAGGCCTTGGACTATTGGCTAATCTAATGCGCGCGGCCGCCCAGCCACAAGGTTGGGGCGGCTTAATAGGTTAGCGTGTTGGCCGATGATCAGCGGGCTTGATGTGTTCAGATCACCAGAATTGCGCGCCCGCCGGGGCTGCAGGACAGGTTGGCACCTATTTCGACTTTCGCCAGGTCTACGCCCAAACCGGCAAGAAGGTTGTTGACCAATGGGTCGAGGAGCGGGCTGAGCACGCCGGAGATGATGCCGGTGAGGAGATTGAGCACGCCCGTCACCAGGCCGACCACCAGATTCAGCACCAATCCCAAGAGCCCGCCTTGTGTAGGTGGATGGTTGATCAACTGGATGCCACTGAGGGTGTTGCTCAAGCTGCCTACCACGTTACTCGAACTGAAACTGAAGTAGGCGGGGGGCTGCTTCACCTCGGGCGGCGACGCGTAGGTGTGATTGCGAGTGGTCTTGGCCACGCTGCTGTCGACTCTCAGGCTGATGCCGCCTACGCCATAGGGTTGCCGAGGATCGCAGACGCCCTTGCTGCAGGTTCGTATGCCCAGGTCGAGCAATGGAAACTCGTCGACACTCAGCGGGGCGGTGGAGGAAAACAGGTTTGTCGGGTCGATCTGGCCGACCATCAACCGCACGGCAGATGTGGTGCCCACCACCGACAACGATTTGTCCGCAGGCCCGTTGCAGCGATAACCGGTCACCTCGCTACTGCCGCTGGCCGCCTCCAGGGCCACGTCGAGTTGGGTGCCGATTTTCGGATCCAGGGAGCTGCCCAACAACAGCCCCAGCAGGCCTGTCACTCCACTTACCACATCGTTCAGCACGCCGACCACGGGCAAGTTCACGGAGATCAAGGTTCTGACTTGCGCGGTCCTGACATAAATCGGCTGGGTGGCGATCAGCTTCGGGTTGCCGATGGCGGATATCTGCGCCGGTTCAATCACCTTGGTCTTGACCGTGATATTCAGCAATCCCAGCACATCCACCGGCAGCTCCACCGCCACGGCGTTGTACTTGTTCGACAGTTGCACAAACCCCTGGATCAGGTTGAACAGTTGCAGGTTGACGTCCAGGGCGCTCTTGTCGGTGCCGTTCTGGATGGTCAGCAGGTCGCCCAGGTGCAGGATCTTCGTGCCGGGAGCAATCAGTTTGATCGCTTCCAGGTTATTGATCACCACCTTGACCGCATCGCCCCCCAGCTTGAGAACATCAATTGCGGCCTGGATCAAATCGCCGACGCTGGCGTTGGTCTTGAGCAGTTCGTCGTAGTTGCCGGCGCTGACCTTCAGTTGAATGGCCAACGCGTCCAGGTAGCTGAGCAGGCTGATATCGGTGTTGATCAACCCCTCCCAGCCCACCGCGTTGATTTGCAACTTGCCCCCCAGCAGCCCGCCGATCAGCGCGTTGAGTGCTGCGGACTTGGTGCTGTCGACGGTCAACAGCGTGCTGCGAATGGTCAGCACGGCGACCGGCGGCGCGGGTACTGCGGCCACGGCCACTGCCTGCAACTGGATGGTCGACTCGAAAGGGCCGGGGGAGAACAGCATGAAGAGACCGTTGGCGATGCTGGTGACCACGCGATGGGTGGCGATGACCTGAATCGCATCGGCTTTTGAGGGATTGGGACTGAAGGTGCGCATGAAGTCAGCGCCGGTGACCAACGTGCCGCAGGCGGTGGCCAGGGTACGGTTTTCGTTGATTGGGAAGTTATTGCGGGTCGCGCTTTGGATCGCGAATTGCGCGGCGTTGGTATTCGGGGAGACGCAGGCGCCGCCGCGGGTCACCACCTCCAGCGCAGCGGTGTCGGCAATCCGTTGCAGCTTGCGCTTTTCCAGGTACAGCCGGCCGCTGTCGACCACCAGCAGCAGAAACAACAGCGCAATCGCGAGGGTCATCGCGCCCATCAGACCTATCGCACCGCGTTGGCGGGCCGGGCCGAATCCATGGCAAACCATCCTGCGTTCCTTCGCCGGTCCTGCACCGGCGTCCTGAGCGTCCCCGCAAGCAGTGTAGTCAGGATTTGGATGATTGCTGGCTATTAGCCATTATTTCTTCGGTGGCAGTGTCACGGGCGTCAGTACGGGCCGGCCGGCGAAGTATTCCAGCAAGTTGTCTGCCACGCGCTGCACGGTGTCATGGGCAGCTTCCGGCGACAGGCCGGCGACGTGGGGCGTGAGCACGGTGTTGCTGAGGAGCTTCAAGGCATCCGGCACTTTGGGTTCATCGTCGAACACATCCAGCGCTGCGCCGCCGATGCGCCGTTGCTCCAGGGCGGTGATCAGGTCGGCAGTGACTATCACGCTGCCGCGGCCGATGTTCACCAGAAAACCATTGGGGCCAAGGGCGTCGAGGGCCTGGCGGTCGATCAAATGCCGGGTGCTGGCGCCGCCCGGCGTGGCCAGGATCAGGAAGTCTGAAGCCCGCGCCAGTTCCACGGCAGTGGCGCAGTAGGTGTAGTCCACGTCCTCGCGGGGCTGACGGTTGTGGTAACTCACTTCCATGCCAAACCCCAGCGCTGCACGCTTGGCGATCTCCAGGCCTACGGCGCCCAGTCCAAGAATGCCCAACTGCTTGCCGGCGAGGGAAGGGCGCATCACCTTGGGCCATTCGCTGCGCCGTACCGCAGCGTCTGCCCGGGGAATGTCACGCACCAGCGACAGCAGCAGAGCCATGGCGTGGTCGGCTACCGACGGTGCATTCACGCCCGCGCCATTGGTGACCACGATCCCACGGTTGCTGGCGGCTTGCAGGTCAACGTGTTCATAGCCGGCGCCGACCACGCAGATGATCTCCAGCAGCGGCAGCGCGGCGATTTCCTCGGCGTACAAACCCAGCGGGCCACGGGTCAGCACCGCCTGGATCTGCCCGCCGTGGGTCTTGATTGCCTTGGCGCGTTCGGCCGGGGTCGGCGCGAGGATCACGTGAAAGCCATTGCCTTCGATGATCGGCAGGTAGTCGTTGATGGTTTCAACCAGGACCAGAACGGTGACGGGCATGCGAGGGCTCTTCCTGAAGGGTTTGAGGGGTTGAGTATGCGACATTTTGTCGGAATGAATCCCGCGACAGGCGAAGAAAAATCGGACGCCCGCCGGGCATTGATACTCCGGCGGGCGTTTCAGGGGGAGGTTAAAAGCAGATATCTGCCGCCTTCACACGCTTCACAAACGCCCCAGCCAAGGTTCCATTGTGATGCTCGATAATTGCCTCGGCCGATAACGCCGGAGTGTCCATGCAGGTATGGCCATCTTCCGGCAGCACTACCGAGAACCCCAGCTCGACGGCCACTCGGCACGTTGTGTCGATGCAGTACTGGGTTTTCATCCCGACGATCACCAGTTCATTCACCTGTGCCGCCGCCAGTTGCTGCGCCAGCTCGGTGCCGAGAAAACAGCTGGGCCGGGTTTTATTGAAAACCGTGTCGCGAGCCTCATCAACCTCCAGCGCTGGCCAGAGCTGCCATAACGGGCTGCCCGCCTCGATGGGCGAACCCGCCGGGCCGGTGTGGCGCGCTGCAAAAACCGGCACGCCAGCGTGTCGCGCTCGTTGAATCAACTGGTTGATGTTGTCGAGTACGCGCTGGCGTTCGTAGGGTTTTTGCGGACCATCGTACAGACCGGTCTGCATGTCGATGACCAGCAGGGCGGGGCGCTTGTTGTCAGGCATGGTACTGCTCCTTGTAGTTGCCAGATGGCGGAGCAATAAAAAGGCCCCGTCCATTGCTGGCGGGGCCTTGGGTAAATCCGGGTGGCTTAGTTTGCGCGCCACTCACAGCTACCACACGACCCGCCAAAAGCGGTCGTGGTGGTGGTGCGGGTGAGGGCCTGCTGAATAAGGTTCATGGGCCGATCATGCTGGCGCTGGCGTTTGGATGTCAACGCATCAACCGAGGTTTTTTTCCGGGATCAGGAGATTTCTGGCAGCGGCGAGGAATTCATCGGACAGGCTATTGCCTTTGGTCGCACGGGCCAGGGTGAGGGCGCCGACCATCATCGCGTACTGGGCAATGGCGGCTTGCCGGTCACCTTCGGGTGTTCCGGTTGCCTGGGTAGTGGCCAGGATTCCCATGGACGCTTCAAAGCCCTGGATAAAGCTGCGTTGCAACGCGCTGTCGACGGCTTCATGGCACATCTCCCCGGCAAACGCCGCCACCGGGCAACTGTCCCCGGGGTTGTCACGATTGGCCGCCGACAGATACGGATCAATCAACGCCAGTCGCGCCGCCTCGGGCTCAGGGCTTTGCTCGAGCCTGGCCTGCCAACGCAGGCTCGATTGTTCGAACGCCCGGTTACAGGCTTCCGTGGCCAGCGCCTCGCGGGACTCGAAGTGGCCGTAGAAACCGCCATGGGTCAGCCCGGCGGCGGCCATCACGTCCGACACGCTGATGCCGTGGATGCCCCGCTCACGAAACAGCCGCGTGGCGGCCTCGACGATGATTTCGCGGTTGAGTTCGGCTTGTTTGCGGGACACGCGTGGCATCGGGGGCTCTCTGGATCAGGTTGTGGCAGGAATGGGCGGCATCATAAAACGTTTAGCTGGCGTACTGCGCAATCCCGTTGCCGAACGACCAGTTTTCCCTCTTGACCTCCACCAGGCTGATAAACACGTCTTCGAGGCGTACCGCGAGTTCACGGTTCAGGCTCTCGGCGATGCTCTTGTACAACAGCTTTTTCTGCTCGGTGCTACGGCCTTCGTTCAAGGTGATCTGGATGATCACCAGGTTGTCGCTGCGCTGGATACCCAGGTACTCAGGGTCATAGATGAAGTGGTGTTCATCGTGCTCGGTGAGGATCTGGAAATTGTCGTGCTCGGGCACGCCGATGGCCGTGTGCATGGCGTTATAGATCAGTACGCCGACGCGCTTGGCGTAGGTGACGTCGGGGTTTTTCCGAAGGTCGATGCGCACGATTGGCATGGCAGATATTCCAGTGAGAGGCGTGGCATTAAAAATACATGATGGCTGGAATTTATAAAATAGATTTTTAATGAAATATAAAAACGGTACTCATCAAACCTCTCCAATCACCTGCTCCGCACAACCATTCCTCAGCTAAGTCTTTGCTTATTCAAGCGAATCCCGGACAATCGCGCCCCTGTTTCGGTCGTGGCGCTGCCTGTCAGGTTTTTCTGACTCGCCCCGACTGAGTGAATGCGGAGATCCGAACGGATGAATGATCAGGCCAATAGCGTCGACGAACGCTACGCAACGACACCTGCAACCCTCACAAGCTGGAGCCGCCAGGACACCACCTGGATGCTCGGGCTGTTCGGTACGGCCATCGGCGCCGGCACCTTGTTCCTGCCGATCAACGCGGGCCTTGGCGGCTTCTGGCCGTTGGTGATCCTCGCGCTGCTGGCGTTCCCGATGACGTTTTTCGCTCACCGTGGCCTGACCCGCTTTGTACTCTCGGGCCGTGAAGGCTCGGATATCACCGACGTGGTCGAGGAACACTTCGGCCTTAAGGCCGGTGCCGCGATCACCTTGCTGTACTTCTTCGCGATCTTCCCGATCCTGCTGATCTACAGCGTGGCGCTGACCAACACCGTCGGCAGCTTCATGGAGCATCAACTGCACATTGCGCCGCCACCGCGGGCGATCCTGTCGCTGGTGCTGATCCTCGGCCTGCTGGCCGTGGTGCGTTGTGGCGAGCAGGTGATCGTCAAGGCCATGAGCCTGATGGTGTATCCGTTTATCGTTGCCTTGCTGTTCCTGGCGGTGTATCTGGTGCCGCACTGGAATGGCGGCATCCTCAGCACCGCCAGCACCGTGCCGGCCCCGTCGGCGCTGCTGCATACCCTGTGGCTGGCAATTCCGGTGATGGTGTTCTCGTTCAACCACTCGCCGATCATCTCGGCCTTTGCGGTGGACCAGAAGCGCCAGTACGGCGAACACGCTGAAGAACGCAGCTCGCAGATCCTGTCCCGGGCGCACATCCTGATGGTGGTGATGGTGCTGTTCTTCGTGTTCAGTTGCGTCCTGACCCTGTCCCCGGCGCAGTTGGCCGAAGCCAAGGCGCAGAACCTGTCGATCCTGTCGTACCTGGCGAACCACTTCAGCAACCCGACCATCGCGTTCGCCGCGCCGTTGATCGCGTTTGTGGCGATTGCCAAGTCGTTCCTGGGCCACTACATCGGCGCCAGTGAAGGCCTCAAGGGCCTGGTGCTCAAAAGCGGCCGTCGTCCCGCTGCCAAGACCCTGGACCGCATGACGGCTGCCTTCATGCTGGTGGTGTGCTGGATAGTCGCCACTCTCAACCCGAGCATCCTCGGCATGATCGAGACTTTGGGCGGGCCGATCATTGCGTCGATCCTGTTCCTGATGCCGATGTACGCGATCCGCAAGGTACCGGCGATGGCCAAGTACCGTGGCCAGGCGTCCAACGTGTTTGTGACGGCGGTGGGCCTGGTGGCGATTACCGCGCTGATTTACTCGCTGATGTCCTGACAGCACCCGGTTTCAGTGCAATGATCACGGCCAATTCGCAGACTGCGGATTGGCCGTTTTTTTGCCAGGGAATTAGGGATTGAACATCAAGCCTGAGAGCGACTCCACGCCGAACCGTGCACAAGACTTGCTGGCCGGCCTGTCCATCGCCGGCTTGCTGCTGCCCGAGGCCGTGGCCTATTCCACCATCGCTGCGTTGCCGCCCCAGGCAGGCGTGATCGCCTTGTTCGCCGGGTTACTGTGCTACGGCCTGTTCGGTACCAGCCGCTTCGCGATCGTCTCCGCCACGTCATCCTCGGCGGCGGTGCTGGCGGCAGCTACCGCGACGCTGGCGGGGGACGACCCGACACTCAGGTTGAGCCTGGCAATTGGCCTGGTAATGGTGACCGGGGCGTTTTTCCTGCTGGCCGGGTTGCTCAAGCTGGGCGGGCTGACCTCGTTTATCGCCAAGCCGGTGCTGCGTGGCTTTGCCTTCGGGCTGGCGTTGACGATCATCCTCAAGCAACTGGCCAGCGTGGTGGGCGTACACCTGACCGATAACAACCTGATTCGCTTCCTGCCCCAACTTCTGGAGCAATTGCCGCGCTGGAACTGGGCCGCCGCATCAGTCGCGGGTGTCGCATTGCTCTTGCTGTGGCTGTGCGCGCGGGTCCGGCGCCTGCCGGGGGGACTGCTGGTGGTGATCCTCGGGATAGCCGCCGGCCAGTGGCTGGATTTGCAGGCCCATGGCGTGGCGTTGATCGGTGTGATCGACCTGCGCCTGGAGTTTGCGCACCTTCCGGTGTTGCCGTTCGCCGACTGGCTGCGCCTGGGGGAGTTGGCGTTTGCCATGGTGATGATTCTTTACGCCGAGTCCTACGGCTCCATCAGCTCATTCGCCCTCAAGCATGGCGACCGCGTGTCATCCAATCGCGACCTGCTGGCGCTGGGGGCCGCCAATCTGCTGTCCGGGCTGTTTCAGGGTATGCCCGCCGGGGCCGGTTACTCGGCGACCTCGGCCAATGAGGCAGCGGGCGCCAATTCTCGACTGGCGGGGGCGGTCGCGGCGCTGGTGGTGTTGCTGATCGTCCTTACAGTGCTGCCGTTAGTTGCACTGACGCCGGAGCCGGTGCTCGCCGCCATCGTTATCTACGCCTTGGGTCGGGGCTTGAGCCTGCAACCCTTGGGCCGCTATTTCTCCTGGCGGCGCGACCGGTTGCTGGTGATTTGCGCGGTGGCGGCGGTGTTGGTGCTCGGCGTGCTGGACGGTCTGCTGGTGGCGGTCGGCATCAGCGTGGTGTTGATGCTGCGCCAGATGTCGTCGGCGGATGTGCGTGAGCTGGGGCGCATTGACGGTGGGCATGATTTTGTCGACTTGCTGCATCACCCGAGCGCCGAACAGATCCCGGGTGTTCTGATCGTGCGGCCCAGCGAAGCGCTGTTCTTTGCGAATGCCGAGCGAGTGCTGGGGGCGGTGTTGAGCCTGATGCGGCACGCTACGTTCCCGGTGCACACGGTGGTGCTCAGCCTGGAAGAATCGCCTGACCTCGATGGCACCACCATCGAGGCGTTGCAGGCGTTTTTCGTCCAGGTGCAAGGGGAGGGCAAGTGCCTGGTGCTGGCCCGCGTACGGCATGAGGCACAGGAGGTGTTGCAGACGTTGCCTGAAGCGTGCGCGCCGCAGGTGCTGATCAGCGGGTTGAGTGTCGATGGTGCGGTGCAACTCGCGTTGCAACCCACCGCCTGAATGCAAAAAGCCCCGAATAGTCGGGGCTTTTTATTGAAGCGAGGCTTAACGGCGGCGGAACAACGGCAACGGTTCATCCGTCGCCGCCTGGTACGTCACCGAGAAATCCTTGAGGCTTTCCAGCGCTTCATACGGGTCTTTGTCTGCGCGCAAGGCGAAGGCATCGAACCCGCAACGGCGCAGGTAGAACAACTGGTCGCGCAGCACATCACCAATCGCCCGCAGCTCGCCCTTGTAACCATAACGGTCACGCAGCAGGCGGGCGTTGGAGTAGTTGCGACCGTCGGTGAAGGCCGGGAAGTTCAGGGCGATGACCTGGAAGTGCTCCACGTCATCACCGATCTCTTCGGCTTCTTCATCGGCGTCCAGCCACACACCCAGGCCGCCGTCGCGGGCCTTGAGGGCGTGAGCGTGCTCGCGCCACAGGGCCAGCGGCACGATCAGGTCGTCGCAGTTGGAGATGCCATCGAAGCTCGCGTCCTTGGGCAGCAGGTGCCAGGTTTCGTCGAGGACTTCGTTGTTCTTAATGATTCGCTGCATAGACGCGCTCCTTGAACAGGTCAATGCCGATGCGCTGGTAGGTGTCGATGAAACGCTCATCTTCGGTGCGCTGTTCAACGTACACGTCGATCAGCTTGCCGATCACGTCAGGCATGACTTCCTGGGCGAAGGACGGGCCGAGGATCTTGCCCAGGCTCGCATCGCGGCTGGCGCTGCCACCCAGGGACACTTGGTAGAATTCTTCGCCTTTCTTGTCCACGCCCAGGATGCCGATGTGGCCGACGTGGTGGTGACCACAGGCGTTCATGCAACCGGAAATGTTCAGGTCCAGTTCGCCGATGTCGAACAGGTAGTCCAGGTCGTCGAAACGGCGCTGGATCGATTCGGCAATCGGGATCGATTTGGCGTTGGCCAGGGAGCAGAAATCGCCGCCCGGGCAGCAGATGATGTCGGTCAGCAAGCCGATGTTCGGCGTGGCAAAACCCTGCTCGCGCAATTCGCCCCACAGGGTGAACAGCTGAGACTGTTCGACGTCGGCGAGGATGATGTTCTGCTCGTGGGAGGTGCGCAGTTGGCCGAAGCTGTAGCGCTCGGCCAGGTCGGCGACGCCGTCCAGTTGCTTGTCGGTGATATCGCCCGGTGCAACACCGGTAGGTTTCAGCGACAGGGTCACGGCCACATAGCCCGGCTTCTTGTGGGCCAGGGTGTTGCGGGTGCGCCAGCGGGCGAAACCCGGGTGCTGCTGGTCGAGCTCGGCCAGTTTGGCGTCCTGGTTGCTCAGGGCCTTGTAGTCCGGATCGACGAAGTGTTTGGCGACGCGGTGCACTTCGGCTTCGGTCAGGGTGGTCTGGCCGCCGCGCAGGTGTTCCATCTCGGCGTCGACCTTCTGGGCAAACACCTCAGGGGTCAGCGCTTTGACCAGGATCTTGATCCGGGCCTTGTATTTGTTGTCACGACGGCCATAGCGGTTGTAGACCCGCAGGATCGCGTCGAGGTAGCTCAACAGGTCCTGCCACGGCAGGAATTCGTTGATGAACGCACCGACCACCGGCGTACGGCCAAGGCCACCGCCGACGAGAACACGGAAGCCCAACTCGCCCGCCGCGTTATGCACCGGCTCCAGGCCGATATCGTGCACTTCGATGGCTGCGCGGTCCGAGGTCGAGCCGTTGATGGCGATCTTGAACTTGCGTGGCAGGTAGGCGAATTCCGGGTGGAAGGTGGTCCATTGACGGACGATTTCACACCATGGGCGCGGGTCGATCAGCTCGTCAGCGGCGACGCCGGCGAACTGGTCGGTGGTGACGTTGCGCAGGCAGTTACCGCTGGTCTGAATGGCGTGCATCTGCACGGTGGCCAATTCAGCCAGGATGTCCGGCACGTCTTCCAGGGCCGGCCAGTTGAACTGCACGTTCTGGCGGGTACTGATGTGGGCGTAGCCTTTGTCGAAGTCGCGGGCAATCTTGGCCATCATGCGCGTCTGACGGGAAGTCAGTTGGCCATAAGGCACGGCAACCCGCAGCATCGGCGCAAAGCGCTGAACATAAAGGCCATTTTGCAGGCGCAGAGGGCGGAACTCTTCTTCGCTCAGTTCGCCTGCCAGATAGCGTCGGGTCTGATCACGGAACTGCTTGACGCGGTCCTCGATGATGCGCTGATCGTATTCGTCGTATACGTACATATAGGTCCTGTTCTCGGCAAATCTGCGCGCACGGCCGCGCACTCCCAACGGAGCCGGCGCACGATACCAGTTTGCGTTTATGCGCAAAAGTGATGTTTGAGTATATGCAAATAACCAAATCGACTAATGAGAACCGTTATCGCGATACCCACATTTGTCATGCGGGCAATCATGATCTTTACTGTGCTCGTGTCTTTATGCAATCACCTATAAAACCGACAAGAGGCGATGCTATGAGCAATCCGACCAAAGCCCGCAAAAGTGACAGCAGTGTCGATGCCTGGGCCATTCTGTTCTTGATTATCCTTGTGGTTTCCACTGCCGTGTTCTGGGTCAGCCATCAATAAAAGGACGTTACCGAGCCCTGCTGCCCGACAATCGGCAATTAGCCGAGATTGATCGGCCCGATGCCATTATCATGGGCCGTCATTTCCAAGGGCTCAGACAACGATGTTGAAGGTTCTCTGCAAGTGCTTGCTGGTGCTGAGCATGCCGTTCTGGGCTGTTGCCCAGGCGACGTCGGTGGTGTTTCTCAACCCTGGCAATTCGACCGAGGCCTTCTGGGTCAGCTACGCGCAATTCATGCAGGCCGCCGCCAGGGACCTCGGCCTGGATTTGCGTGTGCGCTATTCCGAGCGCGACCCCGAGGCCACACTGGTGCAGGCCCGTGAGGCGTTGCAAGGCACAGAGCGTCCGGACTACCTGGTGCTGGTCAACGAGCAGTACATCGCGCCACAGATCCTGCGCCTGTCCCAGGGCAGCGGGGTCAAGCTGCTGATCGTCAATAACGCCCTGACCGCCGACCAGACTCAACTGCTGGATGCCGGCAAATACCCCAACTGGATCGGCAGCATGGTGGCCAACGATGAAGAAGCCGGCTACCTGATGCTCAAGGAACTGCTGCGCCTGCATGGCCCGGTTACCGAAGGCCAGACACTTGACCTGCTGGCGTTCTCCGGCGCCAAGACCACCCCTGCGGCGCAACTGCGTGAGGAGGGCCTGCGCCGGGCACTGGTGGATTACCCCCAGGTGCGCCTGCGCCAGATGGTGTATGGCGAATGGAGCCGTCAACGCGCCTTCGAGCAGGCCACGCAGTTGTTCAAGCGCTACCCGCAGACGGCACTCGTATGGTCAGCCAATGACGAGATGGCGCTGGGCGCGATGGATGCGCTGCAAGAAGACGGGCGCACGCCGGGAAAGGACGTGTTGTTCAGCGCGGTCAACAGTTCGCCTGAAGCCCTCCAGGCACGGCTCGATGGCCGGCTCAGTGCGCTGGTGGCGGGGCACTTTACTGTCGGCGGCTGGGCGATGGTGGTGCTGCATGACGATGCCTTGGGGCTGGACATGGCCGGGCATGGCGGGCGTGAGCGCAAGCTCGGGCTATTTCAATTGATCGACCCGGCCCTCGCCGCCCAGCTATTGCAGGTGCATGGGCGCGAGGATTACGGGGTGGATTTTCGCGCGCTGTCAGCGCAGGGCAAGCCGGCGGATTACCGTTACCCGTTCAGCCTGCAACTGCTGATGCATTGACCGGGTTCAAACACCGGCCAGGTGCAACACCAGCTTGACGATGCCAAACAGGGTCAAGGCAAAGACGGCGGTGAACAGGATGCCCAGCACTACAAAGTGGCTGGGCTTGCCGTGGGTGAAGTCGCGGGCACGGTTTTTCCCGCTTTGCACGCCGAAGGCGGCGGCCATCACGCTGTGGAGCATTTGCCAGAAGGTCGGTGGTTTGTGGTTGGCTGGATCGTCCATACATCCCCCAGTGAAGGTGTGTATGGACAGCATAGTCAATCCAGCGATTAGTTGTCGTAACCCAGGTTAGGCGCCAGCCAGCGCTCGGTCACGCTCAGGTCCTGATCCTTGCGGGCGGTATAGCTCGCCACCTGGTCCTTGTCGATCTTGCCTACGGCAAAGTACTGCGCCTGCGGGTGAGCGAAGTACCAGCCGCTGACGGCTGCCGCCGGGAACATCGCGTAGTGCTCGGTCAGGAACACGCCGCTGCGACCCGCGTGCATTTCGCGAGCTTCAGGGTCCAGCAGTTGGAACAGCTGGGCTTTCTCGGTGTGATCCGGGCACGCCGGGTAACCCGGGGCAGGGCGGATGCCGCTGTATTGCTCCTTGATCAGTGCTTCGTTATCCAGCACTTCGTCCTTGGCGTAGCCCCAGTGTTCTTTACGCACTTGCTGGTGCAGCCACTCGGCGCACGCCTCGGCGAGGCGGTCGGCCAACGCTTTAACCATGATCGAGTTGTAGTCGTCGCCAGCGTCCTGGTAAGCCTTCGCCACTTCTTCAGCGCCGATGCCAGCGGTGGTGATAAAGCCACCGATGTAGTCGGTCACGCCGCTGTCTTTAGGCGCGACGAAGTCGGCCAGGGAGAAGTTCGGCTTGCCGTCGGTCTTGATGATCTGCTGGCGCAAATGGTGCAGCTTGGCAATCGGCTGGCCATCGTCGCCGTAGACTTCCAGGTCATCGTCCTGCACCTGGTTGGTCGGCCAGAAGCCGAACACGGCGCGGGCGCTGATGAGTTTTTCGTCGATCAGCTTCTTGAGCATTTCCTGGGCGTCGGCGTACAGCGAGGTCGCGGCTTCACCCACGACTTCATCGGTGAGGATGCGCGGGAATTTGCCGGCCAGGTCCCAGGAGATAAAGAACGGCGTCCAGTCGATGTACTCGGCCAGGACGTTGAGGTCGATATTGTCCAGCACTCGGGCACCGGTAAACGTCGGCTTGACCGGCGTGTAGCTGCTCCAGTCGAACTGCGGCTTCTTGGCGATGGCGGCCGGGTAGCTCAGGCGCTCGGTGCGGGCGCTGCGGTTGGCGGTGCGCTCGCGAACGTCGATGTATTCCAGGCGGGTTTTTTCAACGAACGCCGGCTTCAATTCCTTCGACAGCAATTGCGTTGCCACGCCCACGGCGCGGGAGGCGTCGGTGACGTAGATCACTGCGTCATTGCTGTATTTCGGCTCGATCTTCACCGCCGTGTGGGCCTTGGAGGTGGTGGCGCCACCGATCATCAGCGGCAGGTGGAAATCCTGGCGCTGCATCTCGCGGGCGACGTGCACCATCTCGTCCAGGGACGGGGTGATCAGCCCGGACAGGCCGATGATGTCGCACTTCTGTTCCTTGGCCACCTGCAGGATTTTCTCGGCCGGGACCATCACGCCCAGGTCGACGATGTCATAGCCGTTGCAACCCAGCACCACGCCAACGATGTTCTTGCCGATGTCGTGCACGTCGCCCTTCACCGTGGCCATCAGGATCTTGCCCTTGGCTTCCGGTTTGTCGCCCTTTTCCAGCTCGATGAACGGGATCAAGTGAGCCACGGCCTGCTTCATCACCCGGGCGGATTTCACCACCTGGGGCAGGAACATTTTACCGGCGCCGAACAGGTCGCCGACGATGTTCATGCCGGACATCAACGGGCCTTCAATCACCTCGATCGGGCGCTTGAACGACTGCCGGGATTCCTCGGTGTCTTCAACGATGTGGGTGGTGATGCCCTTGACCAGCGCGTGTTCCAAGCGCTTGTTGACTTCCCAGCCACGCCATTCCTCAGTCTCGGCTTCCTTGACGCTGCCGTCGCCTTTGTACTTGTCGGCAATGGCGAGGAGGGCGTCGGTGCCTTCCGGGGTGCGGTTGAGTACTACGTCTTCCACCGCGTCGCGCAGCTCGGCCGGGATCTGGTCGTAGATCTCCAGCTGTCCGGCGTTGACAATACCCATGGTCAAGCCGTTGCGGATCGCGTAAAGCAGGAACACCGAGTGGATCGCTTCACGCACCGGGTTATTGCCACGGAACGAGAACGACACGTTGGACACGCCGCCGGAAGTCAGCGCATACGGCAGCTCGTCGCGGATGTAGGCGCAGGCATTGATGAAGTCGACGGCGTAGTTGTTGTGCTCCTCGATACCGGTGGCGACCGCGAAGATGTTCGGGTCGAAGATGATGTCTTCCGGCGGGAAGCCGACTTCATTCACCAGGATGTCGTAGGAGCGTTTGCAGATTTCTTTCTTGCGCGCTTCGGTGTCGGCCTGGCCGGCTTCGTCGAACGCCATTACCACCACTGCCGCGCCGTAGCGCTTGCACAGTTTGGCGTGGTGAATGAACTGCTCCACGCCTTCCTTCATGCTGATGGAGTTGACGATGCCCTTGCCCTGGATGCACTTGAGGCCGGCCTCGATCACTTCCCACTTGGAGGAGTCGATCATGATCGGTACGCGGGAGATGTCCGGCTCGCCGGCAATCAGGTTGAGGAAGGTCACCATGGCCTTCTTCGAATCCAGCATGCCTTCGTCCATGTTGATGTCGATCACCTGGGCGCCGGCTTCCACCTGCTGCAGGGCGACTTCCAGGGCTTCGGTGTAGTTGTCTTCACGGATCAGACGGGCGAAGCGGGCGGAACCGGTGATGTTGGTCCGCTCGCCGACGTTGACGAACAACGAGCTGCGATCAATGGTGAACGGTTCCAGGCCCGACAGGCGGCAGGCCTTCGGAATGTCCGGGATCGGGCGCGGTGCGTAACCGGCCACGGCCTTGGCGATGGCTTCGATGTGGCCCGGCGTGGTGCCGCAGCAACCGCCGACAATATTGAGGAAGCCGCTCTGGGCGAACTCTTCGATGACCTTGGCGGTTTCCGACGGCAGTTCGTCGTACTCGCCGAATTCGTTGGGCAGGCCGGCGTTCGGGTGGGCGGAAACGTGGGTGTTGGCCTTGTTCGACAGCTCTTCCAGGTACGGGCGCAACTCGCTGGCACCCAGGGCACAGTTGAGGCCCACAGACAAAGGCTTGGCGTGGCTGACCGAGTTCCAGAAGGCTTCGGTGGTCTGGCCCGACAGGGTACGGCCGGAGGCGTCGGTGATGGTGCCGGAGATCATGATCGGCAACTCGACGTTCAACTCCTCGAACACGCCCTGTACGGCGAAAATCGCGGCCTTGGCGTTGAGGGTGTCGAAAATGGTTTCGATCAGGATCAGGTCGGCGCCACCCTCGATCAGGCCCTTGGTGGCTTCGGTGTAGTTTTCCACCAGCTCATCGAAGGTCACGTTGCGGTAGCCGGGGTTGTTTACATCGGGCGACAGCGAGCAGGTACGGCTGGTCGGGCCCAGCACGCCGGCGACGAAACGCGGCTTGGCCGGGTTTTCGAGGGTCTTGGCGTCGGCGATCTTGCGCGCCAGGCGCGCGCCTTCTACGTTTAATTCGTAGGCCAGGTCTTCCATGCCGTAATCGGCCATGGAAATGCGCGTGGCGTTGAAGGTGTTGGTTTCCAGGATGTCGGCGCCGGCATCCAGGTAGGCTTTTTCGATGCCGCCGATCACGTCCGGGCGGGTGATCACCAGCAGGTCGTTATTGCCCTTGACGTCGCTCGGCCAGTCGGCGAAGCGTTTGCCACGGTAGTCCTGCTCTTCCAGCTTATAGCTCTGGATCATCGTGCCCATGCCGCCGTCGAGGATCAGGATGCGTTCCTTGAGGGCTTGGTGGAGGGCTTGCAGACGAGCGCTACGATCGGGCATGGGACTACTCTGGTCAGGTATTACGGAGGGCGAAGATCATAACAAACCTGTGCGCTTTTAGAGCATGTGCAGGGTTTGCATGAATATCGCTCATGTTGGCGAGGGTGTTACATCGGTAGAATCGCCAGGTTTTCACCGTACGCATCGAACCGGGACCGGGAACATGTCACTTCGCCTCATCGTCAGCGCCGTTTTTGCGCTGGTCGCCAGCACCGCACAGGCAGAAGGTCCCGCTCCGGCGATCTCTTATACCCGTGATATTCAGCCGATCTTCACCGAGAAGTGCGTGGCCTGCCACGCCTGTTATGACTCGGCCTGCCAGCTAAACCTCGGCAGTGCTGAAGGCGCCGCACGTGGCGCGACCAAAGTGCCGGTGTACGACGGCGAACGCAGTCTTGCCAGCCAGCCCACCCGTTTGTTCTATGACGCCTTCGGCAAGGCCGCGTGGCAGCAGAAGGGTTTCTACTCGGTACTCGATGCCCAGGGCAGCCAGGCCGCACTGATGGCGCGCATGCTGGAGCTGGGGCATAACGCACCGTTGCAGCCCAATGCCAAGCTGCCTGACGACATCGTGCTGGGCCTGAACCGCGAAAATACCTGCCCGATGCCGGGCGAGTTCAACGCCTACGCAGGTAGCCATCCCAAGGAAGGCATGCCGCTGGCCGTCACCGGCCTGACCGACCAGCAGTACCAAACCTTGCAACGCTGGCTGGCCTCCGGTGCACCGATCGACGAACAAGGCCTGGCACCGACTGCCCAGGAAGCCCTGCAAGTGCAGCAATGGGAAAACCTGTTCAACCAGCCCGGCGCCCGGGAAAGCCTGGTGGCGCGCTGGTTGTTCGAGCACCTGTTCCTCGCCCATATCTACTTTGAAGGCGGTGAGCCGGGGCATTTCTTCCAGTGGGTGCGTTCGCGCACCCCGAGCGGGCAACCGATCGACCTGATCAACACCCGTCGCCCCAACGACGACCCGGGCACTCAGGTGTACTACCGCCTGTGGCCGGTGCAGGGGGTGATCGTGCACAAGACCCACATCACCTATCCGTTCAGCGCCGAGAAAATGGCCCGCATCAAGTCGCTGTTCTACACCGATGACTGGCAGGTGAACGCCTTGCCGGGCTACGGACCGGGCCGGCGGGCCAACCCGTTTGAGACTTTCGAGGCGATTCCGGTCAAGGCGCGCTACCAGTTCATGCTGGATAACGCCGAATACTTCGTGCGTACCTTTATTCGCGGGCCGGTATGCCGTGGGCAAATCGCCACGGACGTAATCCGAGACAACTTCTGGACCCTGTTCCAGGACCCCGACCACGACCTGTACATCACCGATGCCCGCTACCGCGGCCAGGCCACGCCGTTGCTGGCGATGCCGGGGCAGATTGACGATGTGGGCAGCGTGCTCAGCCTGTGGCTTAAATACCGCGACAAGCGCAACGAATACGAAGCGCTGCGCCGAGACAGCTATGCCGACCTGCCACCGCCGAGCTGGGCGTCCCTGTGGGCGGGCAACGATAACGCCTTGCTGAGCATCTTCCGCCACTTCGACAGCGCCTCGGTGACCAAGGGCTTGATCGGCGAGGTGCCGCAAACCATGTGGCTGTTCGACTATCCGCTGCTGGAGCGCACCTACTACCAGTTGGCAGTGAATTTCGATGTGTTCGGCAACGTTTCCCATCAGGCCCAGACGCGCTTGTATTTCGACCTGATCCGCAACGGCGCCGAGCAGAACTTCCTGCGTTTGATGCCGGCGGACTCGCGGGATGATTTCCTCGACGATTGGTACCAGAACAGTGGCAAGGTCAAGCTGTGGATGGACTATGAAGCCATTGACGATGACAAGCCCACTGGGCTGACGCTCGATGAAAAAGACCCCAAGCGCGACTTCGCCAACCAGTTGCTGGCCCGTTACGGCGACTTGAACGCCAGCCCGGACCCGATTAACCGTTGTATCAGCGCCTATTGCTCACGGCGGGGCATTGATCCTGCGCTGCAGGACGCCGAACAGGCCCTGAGCCGCCTGACCAATCGCCCGGCGGCGGGGCTCAAGGTGATCGACCAGTTGCCGGAAGCGACCCTGCTGCGCATCGAAACCCGTAGCGGCAAACGTGAGATCTACAGCCTGCTGCGCAACCGCGCCCACAGCAACGTGGCCTTTATGCTCGGTGAGGCTTATCGCTATCAGCCGGGCCTCGACACCGTGACTATCTATCCCGGGGTGCTGAGTAGCTATCCGAACTTCATGTTCAACATCCCGGCGGAGCAGGTGCCGGCGTTTGTCGCCGCCATGGAGAACGCCAAGGACGCCAATCGCTTCGAGAAGATCGTCGACCGTTGGGGTATTCGCCGCAGCCATCCGCAGTTCTGGCAGTACTTCCACGACCTGTCGCAGTACCTCCACGAAACCACGCCGCTGGAAGAGGGCGTGCTGGACATGAACCGCTACGAGAATCTTTGATCGACCTTTGACCGTCGACGGCTGTCCCAAGCCAGAGGCACCTGAATAATCGGTGTCGAGGGTTGGGAGAGCGGGTCGACGATGTTGATTTCAGTACAGGCACTGCGCGCCCTGGCGGCCTGGACCGTGGTGGGTCATCACTTCATGCAGATTTTCTTTGGTTTCCAGGCCGACTCGGCGCTGGGGCACCTGTTTGTCGACAAGGGCGCGGCGGGCGTGGACGTGTTCTTCGTCATCAGCGGCCTGGTGATCTTCCTCTCCACCGAGAACAAACAGCTGCCGCCCTGGCGATTCCTGGTGTATCGCCTGCTGCGGATCGTCCCGGCGTACTGGTTCTACACGGTGTTGATGGCACTGCTGGTGGTGTTTGCCCGGCCGGTGTTGCCGGACCAGAGCGTCGATGCGGCTCATGTGTTGATGTCATTGCTGTTTATACCTTCCGAAAATCCCGGTGGTTATGGGATGTACCCGACCTTGAATGTCGGCTGGACCCTGAACTACGAAATGCTCTTCTACGTGCTGTTTGCCTGGGCGCTGCTGTTTCGGCGGCAGTGGCGGGTGCTGGTGGTGGGCGCATTGTTGTTCGCGGTGTGCCAGGCGTGGACGTCGTTTGGCTGGATCAGCGATTTTTATCGTTCGGACATCGTGTACGAGTTCTTGCTGGGGATTGGCATCGGCATGCTGTACCGCAAGGGCTGGATTCGCCCCGGCCTGTGGCTGCCGCTGGCGGGTGTTGCCGGTGCGTTGTTGGCGATTTACCACTGGCCGGCATCACCGCGCGCCCTGACCTGGGGCGTGCCGAGCGCGGTGCTGGTGGTGGCCTGTATTTCGATGGAACGCTATTTCGAGCGCAGCCGCCTGCTCAGGGTGATGGGGGATTGTTCCTATTCGGTCTATTTGATGCACGTGCTGGTGCTGTCGGCCGGTGGTTTTGTGGCCCAGCGTTATGGGGTGAATGCCTACGTGATGCTCGGCGTGTGCGTGGTGCTGATCGCCCTTGGGTCGCTGGCCAGCTATCACTGGCTGGAAAAGGGCAGTTATCGTCGGCTCAAAGGCTGGTTCGATGGCGACGAACGGTTGGTGCTTTCCCGACAAAAATACTAGGACTTTGTACCTCGGTAATAATTTGGCGTAAACTGCCGGCAAGCCTGCGAGGAGTTTCCATGACCGCTATTACCATTACCGACGCCGCCCACGATTACCTGGCTGATCTGCTGTCGAAGCAGAACACCCCGGGCATCGGGATTCGCGTCTTTATCACCCAGCCCGGCACCCAGTACGCAGAGACGTGCATTGCCTACTGCAAGCCGGGAGAAGAAAAACCTGAAGATACGGCGTTGGGGCTGAAAAGCTTCACGGCGTATATCGATGCATTCAGCGAAGCGTTCCTTGACGATGCGGTGGTTGATTACGCCACTGATCGTATGGGTGGCCAACTGACCATCAAGGCGCCGAACGCCAAGGTACCGAACGTTAATGCGGATAGCCCGATTAACGAGCGCATCAACTATTACTTGCAGACCGAGATTAATCCCGGGCTGGCCAGCCACGGTGGTCAGGTGAGCCTGATTGATGTGGTTGATGATGGTATTGCTGTGTTGAAGTTTGGTGGCGGTTGCCAGGGCTGTGGCCAGGCGGACGTGACCTTGCGTGAGGGGATTGAGCGTACGCTGCTTGAGCGGGTTCCGGAGCTCAAGGGTGTGCGGGATGTGACTGACCATACGCAGAAAGAAAACGCCTACTACTAAGGGTGTTCGCTGTGGATGTGGAAAAAACGGCGCCTCGTGAGCGCCGTTTTTTTTTGCTTTTTATTCAGTGGGTTGCGTGGTGTTTGTGAGGTTTTAGGTTAGTTGCATTGTGTACATATCCGTTGCTG
>NZ_JAXCIS010000048.1:0-12675 GCF_034044025.1 Pseudomonas sp. SED1 | reverse complement strand
CCGCTCCCACATTTTGATCTTCATCATTCTTGGAGATTGATGTGAGCCCCAACAAAAAATGCGCCCCTTCGGGCGCATTTTTTTGTTCGGTCAACTTTCGCCGATCAGGCAATCGCATCCCAAGCACGATCACCATTCTCGTCTTTAATACGAGTCGGCAACCCCATCACGTCCAGCGCTTTCAGGAACGGCTCAGCCGGCAGTTCCTCGACGTTGGCCATGTGCTTCACATCCCACTCGCCACGGGCAACCAGCAGCGCTGCGGCCACGGGTGGCACGCCGGCGGTGTAGGAGATGCCCTGGCTGTCGGTTTCGGCAAAGGCTTCTTCGTGGCAGGCCACGTTGTAGATGAACAGCTCGCGTGGCTGGCCATCCTTGGTGCCCTTGACCAGGTCGCCGATGCAGGTCTTGCCGGTGTAGCCCGGTGCCAGCGACGACGGGTCAGGCAGCACGGCCTTGACCAGTTTCAGCGGCACGACTTCCAGGCCTTCGGCGGTGGTGACCGGTTTTTCGGAGAGCAGGCCGAGGTTTTTCAGCACGGTGAACACGTTGATATAGTGTTCGCCGAAGCTCATCCAGAAACGCACATTGGGCACGTCGAGGTTTTTCGACAGCGAGTGCACTTCATCGTGGCCGGTCAGGTACAGGTTCTGCGAACCGACCACAGGCAGGTCGTCGGTGCGTTTGACTTCGAACATGGTGTTGCTGGTCCACTGGCTGTTCTGCCAGCTCCACACCTGTCCGGTGAATTCGCGGAAGTTGATTTCCGGGTCGAAATTGGTGGCGAAATATTTGCCGTGGGAGCCGGCATTGACGTCCAGAATGTCGATCGAATCAATGCGGTCGAAATGCTTTTGCTGCGCCAGCGCGGCATACGCGTTGACGACACCCGGGTCGAAGCCCACGCCGAGAATGGCCGTGATGTTCTTCTGTTTGCACTCTTCCAGGTGGTTCCATTCGTAGTTGCCGTACCACGGCGGGGTCTCGCAGACCTTGCCCGGCTCTTCGTGGATGGCGGTGTCGAGGTACGCCACGCCCGTGTCGATGCAGGCACGCAGTACCGACATGTTGAGGAACGCGGAACCGACGTTGATGACGATCTGCGATTCGGTTTCGCGGATCAGTGCCTTGGTCGCTTCCACGTCCAAAGCGTTCAGCGCAAAGGCTTGAATCTGGGCGGGTACCTTGAGGCTACCCTTGGCCTTGACGCTGTCGATGATGGCCTGGCATTTGGAGATGTTGCGCGACGCGATAGCAATACGACCGAGTTCGTCGTTGTGCTGCGCGCACTTGTGGGCCACCACCTTGGCGACACCTCCTGCACCAATGATAAGAACGTTCTTTTTCAATTGCTTTATCTCTCCTTTATCTGTCCGCTTTACGAAAGGCTGGACAGGTAGTCGTCGTAACCAAATTCACGAACCACTTCGACTGTACCGTCGAGTTGTTTCACTACGATGGACGGCATTTTCAGGCCGTTGAACCAGTTTTTCTTGACCATGGTGTAGCCTGCCGTGTCGATGAACGACAGTCGATCGCCGATGGCCAGCGGCTGATCAAATTGATACTCACCGAAGATGTCCCCGGCCAAACACGACTTGCCGCACACCATGTAGGTGTGTTCGCCATTGCTTGGCGCCAGCTTGGCGTTGAGGCGATAGATCAGCAGGTCCAGCAGGTGAGCCTCGATGGAGCTGTCTACCACGGCGAGGTTCTTGCCGTTGTAGAGGGTGTCGAGCACGGTCACTTCCAGGGAGGCGCTGTTGGTGATCGCGGCTTCGCCGGGTTCCAGGTACACCTGCACGTCGTACTTCTGCGAGAACGCCTTGAGGCGCTGGCAGAAGGCGTCGATGGCATAGCCTTCACCGGTGAAGTGGATGCCGCCGCCGAGGCTGACCCAGTTGACCTTGTGCAGCAGCGCGCCGAAGCGTTCTTCGATGGTGTTGAGCATCTGGTCGAACAGGTTGAAGTCACCGTTCTCGCAGTTGTTGTGGAACATGAAGCCGGAGATCTGCTCGATCACACCTTCGATCTTAACCGGGTCCCACTCGCCCAAACGGCTGAACGGGCGCGCCGGGTCGGCCAGCAGGTAGTCGGAGCTGCTCACTTGCGGGTTGACGCGCAGGCCGCGGGTCTTGCCTTCGCTGCGTTCGGCAAAGCGCTGCAGCTGGCTGATGGAGTTGAAGATGATCTTGTCGCAGTTATCCAGCATCTCTTCGATTTCATCGTCGGCCCAGGCCACGCTGTAGGCGTGAGCTTCACCTTCGAACTTCTGGCGACCCAGCTTCAGCTCGTACAACGACGACGAGGTGGTGCCGTCCATGTATTCCTGCATCAGGTCGAACACCGACCAGGTGGCGAAACACTTGAGGGCCAGCAGAGCCTTGGCGCCGGACTGTTCGCGCACGTAGGCGATCTTCTGCATGTTGACCAGAAGCTTCTGTTTGTCGATGAGGTAGTACGGCGTTTTGATCATTTTCAGAGCCTGCGGCGGTGCCTGCCAAAAAAGGACACGCATTGTGCCCGCACTTGGGACAGATCGAAAGGTTAGTCAGCGGAATTTGCTGGCCCGGTTATAAGCTGGCCTGTGAATATGACAGCCCGTCGGTATGATGAGCCGCTTTGATAACGCATCCCGGCTTTGGCGACGAGAGGTGAGAATGGACGCATGGACGCTGCATTGGCTGGAAGCTTCGGGGAGCCTGGCGCAGTTTCGCCCTGAGCTGATCCGTGAATTTGAAGTCGCCTACGAGGCCATTGCGCATCTGATGCCGCCGCCGCGCCTGGACATTCTGATCCAGCGATTGCCGGGGGAGACCCTCCCGGAACTGGGCCTGGTGGGGCGCGCTTATCGCAGCACCCTGTTCAGCATGACCCTTGACCCCGACAATCCGAATTTTCTCGCCAGCCTGCAAAGCGGCGCGTTGCGCCGACATGTGGTGCATGAAGTGCATCATTGCCTGCGCATGGCAGGGCCCGGCTATGGCTGGACGCTGGGGGAGGCGATGATCAGTGAAGGCCTGGCCGGGCAGTTTGTGCGACGGGTGCTGGGCAGTGAGCCGGAGTTGTGGGAAAGGGCGCTTGCACCACAGGAGCTGCTGAGTTCCCCGGTAGACCGCCAGCTTCTCGAGGCCACGTATTACGACCACAGCGAATGGTTCTTTGGTACCGGCGCGCGGGCAAGGTGGTTGGGGTACACGCTCGGCTACCAGATGGTGGAGGCCTGGCTGGCAACGCAGGGCGACGTGGACGCCGCCACATGGGTCAACGTGCCCGCCCAAGACATACTCGCCAATGCAACCAAGCAAGGGCTCGTGACCCCGCCTTGAAACACAAAACCACCAAGCACCCCCCATCCCCTGTGGGAGCCGTCGAGCTTTAGCGAGGCCGCGAAGGCGGCGGCACAGACGACAACCTGGTTGCCTGACACACCGCCATGGTGATCGTTCCCACGCTCTGCGTGGGAATGCCGCCTCGGACGCTCTGCGTCCATCGGGCGATGCAAGGTTCACGTCTTGCGCAGTGGTGACGCGGAGCGTCACGGGATGCATTCCCACGCAGAGCGTGGGGAACGATCATCAAGTAAACCCCCGCCCGCACTGACATCAAACCGTCATCTCCCCATCGCCTGACTGCCACATTCCCCCGTTACTGTCCTCGCCAATGAGATCGATCTCAAGCGAGTGACAATGACTGATTTGAAAGACGTAGCGCGGCTGGCCGGCGTATCCCGCGCCACCGCCGCCCGCACCTTTGCCTCCCCGGAACAAGTGCGCCCGGCCACCCGTGACCAGGTATTCGCTGCCGCCCGCGAGCTGGGTTTCAGGCCCAATTTGCTGGGCCGCCAACTACGCCTGCAAACCACCCAACTGATTGGTGTGGTGGTGCCCAACCTGCTCAACCCGGTGTTCGCCGAGCAGTTCCAGGCCATGGAGCGCGCGGCGCGCCTGCGTGGCTATAACCTGTTGCTGGCGACCACCGACTACAGCGCCGAGCGCGAAAGCTGCGTGGTGGAAGAACTGCTGCGCCAGCGCGTCGACGGCCTGGTGCTGACCGTCACCGACGCCGAAAGCAATAGCGTGCTCCACAGCCTGGCCACGGAAGAAACGCCGTTCGTGCTGGCCTACCACCAACCCGACAACCCCAACTACAGCGCTGTCTCCGTGGACAACCGCGCCGGCATGGCCCTGGCTACCCGTTATCTGCTGGAAGCCGGCCATCGCCGGATCGCCATGGTCGCCGGCCCCGCGTTGCAGTCCGACCGGGCCCGCCTGCGCTACGCCGGGTATTGCGATGCCATGGGCGAGTACGGCCTCGATAGCCAACCGGTGATTGAAATGCCGGCCCACACCCAAGCCGAGTTCGCCGCCATCGAACCCTTCCTGCAAGGCCCCCAGGCCCCCACAGCACTGGTGTGTTCCAACGATTTTCTCGCCATCAGCCTGATCGCCGAACTGCGCCGCCATGCCTGGAACGTGCCCGAACAACTCTCGGTGATGGGGTTCGACGGCATTTCCCTGGGCACCCAGATGCACCCGACGCTGTGCAGCGTGGTGCAGCCCATCGCGCTGTTGGCCAGCACCGTGATCGACCAACTGCTGGCGCAAATCGCCGGCAACCCACCGACTTCCCACTGCCTGCCGTGCCATATCCGGCCGGGCGAAAGTACCCAACCCCATAAAGGAGACGCTTGATGAGCATGCTCAGTAAAACCCTGGCGGCATTGCTGCTGTGCGGCACGGCCAGCCTGGCCCAGGCCGCCGACACCGCGATTTGCTACAACTGCCCGCCAGACTGGGCGGACTGGGGCTCGCAACTCAAGGCCATCGCGGCGTCCACCGGTGTGCAGGTGCCGCTGGATAACAAGAACTCCGGCCAGTCCCTGGCGCAGTTGGTGGCCGAGAAAGCCGCGCCGGTGGCCGATGTTGTCTACTACGGCGTGACGTTCGGCCTGCAAGCGCAGAAGGCCGGGGTGGTGGAGGGCTATAAACCCAAAGGCTGGGAACAGATTCCCGCCGGCCTGAAAGACCCGGACGGCCAGTGGTTCGCGATTCACTCCGGTACCCTCGGCATTATGGTCAACGTCGACGCGCTGGGCGGGCTGCCGGTGCCGCAAAGCTGGGCCGACCTGCTCAAGCCTGAGTACAAAGGCATGGTCGGTTACCTCGACCCGTCCAGCGCTTTCGTCGGCTACGTCTCGGCGGTGGCGATCAACCGCGCCATGGGTGGCGACCTCGATAACTTCGCGCCGGCCATCGACTACTTCCAGAAGCTGGCGAAAAACGCCCCCATCGTGCCCAAGCAAACCGCCTATGCGCGGGTGCTCTCCGGTGAGTTGCCGATCCTGGTGGACTACGACTTCAACGCCTATCGCGCCCGCTATAAGGACAACGCCAACGTCGCCTTCGTGATTCCCAAGGAAGGCAGCATCAGCGTGCCGTACGTGATGAGCCTGGTGGCGAACGCGCCGCACCGCGCCAACGGTGAAAAGGTGCTGGACTTCGTTCTGTCCGATGAGGGCCAGGCACTTTGGGCCAAAGCCTACCTGCGTCCGGTGCGGCCAATGAAGATGCCGGCGGAAGTCGCCGCGCAGTTTCTACCGGACAGCGACTACGCCCGCGCCGGCGTGGTGGATTACCAAAAAATGGCCGCCGTGCAGGAAGCCTTCGCCGCGCGTTACCTGAGTGAGGTCAAGTAGGTGAAGGCACTTTTGCGGCCAAATCCCGCCTGGGCGCTGGCTCCGGCGTTTGCGGTGCTGCTCGCGTTCTGGCTGTTGCCGCTGGCGCACTTGATAGTGCTGGGCGGCGAAAGCCGCGA
Organism: Pseudomonas sp. SED1; assembly: GCF_034044025.1. Lineage (NCBI taxonomy): Bacteria > Pseudomonadati > Pseudomonadota > Gammaproteobacteria > Pseudomonadales > Pseudomonadaceae > Pseudomonas > Pseudomonas sp. SED1. Next base: position 6,858 of record NZ_JAXCIS010000048.1, on the reverse strand, counting down.
CAGCCACGGCAGCGGTTACTGGCAAGTGCTGAGCAGCGCGCAATACCTGGGCAGCCTGGCGCAAACCTGCGTGCTCGCGGTGCTGGTGACGTTGGCGGCGCTGCTGGTTGGCGGTATCACGGGTGTGTTTCTCGCCCGCCAGCAATTTTTCGGGCGCTCGGCGCTGGTGGCGTTGTTGACGTTTCCCCTGGCATTTCCCGGCGTGGTAGTGGGCTTCCTGGTGATCCTGCTGGCGGGCCGCCAGGGCTTGTTTGCCGCACTCGGGCTTCAGTTGGCCGGTGAACGCTGGATCTTTGCCTATTCCTTGGCAGGGTTGTTTGTCGGCTACCTGTACTTCTCGATTCCACGGGTGATCCTCACGGTGATGGCGGCGTGTGAAAGCCTCGACCGCAGCCTCGAGGAAGCCGCCCATTCACTGGGGGCCGGGCATTGGCGGGTGGTGTGTGACGTGATCGTGCCGGGCCTGGCGCCGGCCCTGGCATCCTGCGGGGCGATCTGTTTTGCCACGTCCATGGGCGCCTTCGGCACGGCCTTCACCCTGGGCACACGGCTGAACGTGACGCCCGTCGCTATCTATAACGTGTTCACCAACTACGCCAACTTTGCGGTGGCGGCAGCCCTCTCGGTGGTGCTTGGCGCGGTGACCTGGGCCGTGCTGTTGTTGACGCGGCGCCTGGTGAAAAACGCGGGGACGGTCCTGTGAAGCGCTCATCGCTGTTTGTCATCCAGTTGCTGTTTACCTTGCTGGTCTGCGCCTTCATGTTGGTGCCGGTATTGATGTCATTGCTGGCGGGGCTGACGCGCAACTTCTTCGTCGGCCTGTCCAGCGGCCTGACCTTCGACTGGTTGATCCAGGTCTGGCAGGCCTACTCGCCGACGGTCTGGCTCTCGCTGCAATTGGCCCTGGCCTGCGCGGTATGCGTCTGCGTGATCGGCGTACCGGCGGCGTATGCCTTGGTGCGCATGAACAACCGCTTCAGCCGCGCCTTCGAGGAATTGATGGTGCTGCCGGTGGCCATGCCCGGCCTGGCCAGTGCCCTGGCGTTGTTGCTGACCTACGGCCAGTTCGGCGGGTTTCGCAGCAGTTGGTTGTTCATCCTGGTGGGGCATGTGTTGTTCACCTTGCCGTTCCTGGTGCGCCCGGTGATGGCGGTGATGCAACGCCAGCAACTGCCGGTTCTGGAAGAGGCCGCCGCCAGTTTGGGCGCAGGCCCCGTTCGGCGCTTTTTCAGTGTGGTAGTGCCCAACTGCCGGGCGGGGATTCTCGCCGGCGTGCTGATGGTCGTTACCTTGTCGCTGGGGGAGTTCAACCTGACCTGGATGCTCCACACGCCGATGACCAAGACCTTGCCCGTCGGCCTCGCTGACAGCTATGCCTCGGCCCGCCTGGAAATCGCCAGCGCCTACACCCTTATCTTTTTGCTGATGATCGTACCGCTGCTGATTGCGTTGCAGGCCATCAGTGCTCGTCTGTCTCGTGGAGAGCGTCGATGACCGCTATCACCATTCGCCTGAAGGGTTGCCGCAAGGCATTCGCCGACGGCACCGTTGCTGTGCAGAACCTCGACCTGACCATCGAGGGCGGCGAAACCCTGGCCATTCTCGGCCCGTCCGGTTGTGGCAAAACCACCACCTTGCGCTTGATCGCCGGCCTTGAGCGTCCCGACGTGGGCCAGGTTTTTTTCGGTGACACCGACGTCACGCGCCTGCCCATCGAGCGCCGTGATGTGGGCATGGTGTTCCAGAATTACGCCTTGTTCCCCAACCTGGATGTGGCCGGCAATATCGTCTACGGCCTGAAAATTCGCGGCGTCGCGCCGGCAGAGCGCAACAAGCGCTGTGACGAACTGCTGGAGCTGGTGGGCCTGCAGAACCATGGCAAGCGCAGCATCCATGAACTGTCCGGCGGCCAGCGTCAGCGTGTGGCACTGGCTCGCGCCTTGGCGCCTCGGCCCAAAGTGCTGTTGCTGGATGAGCCGTTGGCAGCGCTCGACGCACAGTTGCGTGAGCGCCTGCGCAGCGAGCTGGATCAGCTATTGCGCGGCCTCGGCATCACCTCGGTGTTCGTCACCCACGATCAGGGAGAAGCCATGGCCCTGGGAGATCGCATCCTGGTGATGGAGCAGGGGCGTATCGCGCAGCTGGCCAGCCCGCGGGAGATCTACCAGCAGCCGGCCAACGCGTTTGTTGCAGGCTTTGTGGGCAACCTGAATGCCTTTTCGGTGGTGGATCGCACGGCTCATGGCTTGAAAGTGTGTGGCGGCGAACTGCCGTGGCACGAGCCCCATCTGCCGCCCATCGTGTACTGCCGCCCCGAGCACCTGCGGGTGATGGAGAGCGAAGGGCACCTGCACGGGCATTTGCTGGCGCAGTTTTTCCAGGGCGCCCAAAGCCGCCTGCTGGTGGATGTCGGTGGCCCGCAACCGCTGCTGGTGGACAGCAGCGACAACCAGCTTCACGCCGTCGGCGCGCCGATTGCCCTGGCCATCGCCCCACACAAGCTGTTCACCCTGCATGCCTGACTTCAGAGAGCCTATTTTGAACCGTCCGTTTCTTGTTGCGCAGATCAGCGATCTGCACCTTAAAGCAGGTCAGCGCCTGACCTACGGCGTGGTCGATACCCTCGGTGCATTGCGCCGTGCCGTCGACCACCTGAATGCCAGCTATCCACGACCGGATATCGTGGTGATCAGCGGCGACCTGGTGGACTTCGGTCGCGCCGATGAATACGCCGTGCTGCACCCCGAGCTGGCCCGTTTGCAGATGCCTTGCTACCTGGTGCCGGGCAATCACGATAACCGCCAGCATTTGCTCGACGCCTTTGGTGATCACCGCTATTTGCCGGCGAGCGCCGACGGCCCGCTGGACTGGGTGGTGGACGACTATCCGGTGCGGCTGATCGGCCTGGATTCGACGATTCCCGATACCCATGGCGGCCAGCTGCTGGACAGCCAATTGCAGTGGCTTGATCAGCAACTGGCGCTGCAGCCGCACGTGCCGACCCTGCTGATCTTGCATCACCCGCCGTTTATCAGCGGCATCGGCCATATGGACCGCGAGCCGTTCCGTAACGCTGCCGCGCTGGAAAAGGTCATCGCCCGTCACCCTCAGGTGGAACGCTTGCTGTGTGGGCATTTGCACCGGACGATGCAGCGCCGTTTCGGCGGCAGTGTGAGCTGCGTATGCCCGGGCACGTCCCATCAAATCGTGCTGGATCTACAGGAGGCTGCTCCGGCGCATTTCAACCTGGAACCGGCGGGTTATCTCTTGCACCGCTGGGATGAACAGCAAGGGTTGATCAGCCACAACGGCGTATTCGGGGACTACCCGGGGCCGTATCCGTTTTATGACGCTGATGGGTTAATTGACTGAAGTTTGCCGTAGGTTTATCTCTTGCGCGGTGGCGCTCCGATACTAATCGCTGCTGCTGCCGAGCAAGATCCAGCGCTTGCCCGAGGCATGGATGTCATAGGCGAACTCCCAGAACACGGGATAGCCTGGATGGCCGTTGGCGAGATAGAAATCATAGGCTGCATCAGCGTTATCGAGTTGTGCTCCCTGCAACAGTTGTTCGGCCAATGCCCGAATTTCTGCGTGTTTGATGTCGAGGTCTAGCGGGCCTGAACCGAGGTCGCCAGGGTAGAGCAGCCACTCAAGCACTTGCTCGCGAACGTCGTCGAGACTGACTTGAGCACAGCGACTCACCACGCAGGATGAGTTGACCGCAGACTTGAGGATGTCTATCAACGGGGCGCCCGAATCCAGAGGGCCGTAGACGTCCAACGAGACCTGATAGTTGTTGCCATACAGAAGATGTTCAAGCCGTTTAATGTATTCAGGCCGGTTGTCGTTGGTCACCTGCATTAAGCCTCCTGATCAATTAACGATTTTGCATGAGTTGCATGTTTGTCCTGTACCGGCTCAAACCCGCAGCGCAGGTAAAAGGCGGCACCTTCTTGGGTGTCGGTAGACAAGCGCACAACACCGAACTGCTGCGCAGCGTGTTTCAGAAGCTGACTGACCAATGCTTTGCCCACATGGCATCCCCTTGATGCCTGTGCGACGTACACCCGGCGTAGCCTGCCAACCTCCGTACCTGCATAAGGGTCATAGGACAGCCCGCCAATGGCGATCAACTGCCCGTTATTGAATACGCCCAAAAGACATTCGCCGGGTCGATCAAAACGGTTGGCGCCGCTTTTCCACTCTGCAATCAGGCGCGTCAGAAACCTGAAGCCTTCAGCGATGGCTTCTGCTTCCAGTGTCAGGAGTTCTTCGGTCAGCGCTGAGAGTGTGCGTATCGAAAAGTCGCGCGTTGTATGGATCACCGGAGCTACCTTTGTTTTTGTTCGGGTCGCGCTACTTTAGCCTGAGATGCGCCCGTCGACTTGCCATCGCTGCTTAGTCGCGAAGTAGTCTGCATATCGCATCGTTCGATCATCATGAGTAGAACTTGTGATCATCCGGAATAATATGAGTTTGTCTCACCATCGCCTGATCCCGACAATAGCTCCCATACACACACATTGGAGCTTTACGTCATGGCTGTTGCCCATTCCCTTGGATTCCCGCGCATTGGTCGCGATCGTGAACTGAAAAAAGCGCAGGAAGCGTTTTGGAAGGGTGAGCTCGATGAAGCCGGCCTGCGCGCCGTAGGTCGTGAGCTGCGCAAGACGCACTGGGACCTGCAAAAGAAAGCCGGCATCGAGTTGCTGCCCGCCGGTGACTTCGCCTGGTACGACCAGGTACTGACTCACTCGCTGATGTTCGGCGTGATCCCTGAGCGTTTCCGCCCGGCCGATGGCAAAGCCACCCTGCACACCCTGTTCGGCATGGCCCGTGGCGTCAGCGACAACTGCTGCGGCGGTGCCCACGCCCAGGAAATGACCAAGTGGTTCGACACCAACTATCACTACCTGGTGCCTGAATTCAGCGCCGACCAGCAGTTCCAGCTGGGTTGGGAGCAACTGTTCGAAGAGGTCAAGGAAGCCCGTGACCTGGGCCACACTGTCAAGCCGGTGGTCATCGGCCCGCTGACTTACCTGTGGCTGGGCAAGGCCAAGGGCGGCGATTTCGACAAGCTCGACCTGCTGGACCGCCTGCTGCCGCTGTACGGCCAGATCTTCCAGCGCCTGGCAGACCTGGGTGTGGAGTGGGTGCAAATCGACGAGCCGATCCTGGTGCTGGACCTGCCGCAGGATTGGAAAAATGCGTTTGAGCGTGCCTACAACCTGATCCAGCGTGACCCGCTGAAGAAGCTGGTGGCCACCTACTTTGGCGGCCTGGAAGAGAACCTCGGCCTGGCAGCCAACCTGCCGGTGGACGGCCTGCACATCGACCTGGTGCGTGCGCCGGATCAGTACCCGACCATCCTTGATCGCCTGCCGGCTTATAAGGTGCTGTCCCTGGGCGTGGTCAACGGCCGTAACGTATGGCGCTGCGACCTGGAAAAAGCCCTGGCCACCTTGCAGCACGCTCATGAGCGTCTGGGTGATCGCCTGTGGGTGGCGCCGTCCTGCTCCTTGCTGCACAGCCCGGTGGACCTGGGCCGTGAAGACAAGCTGGATGCCGAGCTGAAAAGCTGGCTGGCGTTTGCCGTACAGAAGTGCGAAGAAGTGGCGGTGCTGGCTCAGGCCGTGAATCAACCTGAAGCGCCAAACGTGATCGCCGCCCTGGCTGAAAGCCGCGCCGTTCAAGCTGCCCGTGCCGCTTCCCCGCGTATCCACAAGCCCGCGGTGCAAGCCCGCGTGGCGGCGATCACCGCCAAGGACAGCCAGCGTCACTCGCTGTTTGCCCAGCGTATCGAGAAACAACGGGCTGGCCTCAACCTGCCGCTGTTCCCGACCACCACCATCGGTTCGTTCCCGCAAACTGCTTCGATCCGCTTGGCGCGCCAGTCGTACAAGGCTGGCAAATTAAGCGAAGCCGAATACGTCGAAGCCATGCACAGCGAGATCCGTCACGCTGTAGAAGTGCAGGAAAACCTTGGCCTGGACGTACTGGTGCACGGTGAGGCCGAACGCAACGACATGGTCGAATACTTCGCCGAGCAGTTGGACGGTTATGTATTTACCCGCTTTGGCTGGGTGCAGAGCTACGGTTCCCGTTGCGTGAAACCCGCAGTGATTTTCGGTGACCTGAGCCGTCCGAAAGCCATGACCGTGGAGTGGATCCGCTACGCCCAAGGCCTGACCAACAAGGTGATGAAGGGCATGCTGACCGGCCCGGTGACCATGCTGATGTGGTCGTTCCCCCGTGAAGACGTGAGCCGCGAAGAACAGGCGCGCCAACTGGCCCTGGCGATTCGTGACGAAGTGGTGGACCTGGAAGCCGCCGGCATCAAGATCGTCCAGATCGACGAAGCCGCGTTCCGCGAAGGCTTGCCGTTGCGCCAGGCGCAGTGGAAGGAATACCTGGATTGGGCCACTGAAGTGTTCCGCCTGTGCGCCTCCGGCGTGCGTGACGAAACCCAGATTCACACCCACATGTGCTACAGCGAGTTCAACGATGTGATCGAGTCCATCGCGGCGATGGATGCTGACGTGATCACCATCGAAACCTCGCGCTCGGACATGGAGTTGCTGGAGGCATTCGAAGCCTTCGCTTACCCGAACGACATCGGCCCGGGGGTGTACGACATCCACTCGCCACGGGTGCCGGATGCCTCGGAAATGGCCAACTTGTTGCGCAAGGCGGCCAAACGCATCCCGGCGGAGCGCCTGTGGGTCAACCCGGATTGTGGCCTGAAAACCCGTGGCTGGCCGGAGACTGAAGCCGCGCTGATTCACATGGTGACTGCGGCGCGTCAACTGCGGGCTGAATTGGCCTGATCCAACACTCGGAATCAAACGCCGGGTG
>NZ_JAXCIS010000047.1:0-10697 GCF_034044025.1 Pseudomonas sp. SED1 | reverse complement strand
CTATTGTCTAGACCGACAGGTGCTCATACAAAATCGTCGCACCTACCAGCATCAGCACCACGCCGCCGACCATCTCGGCGCGCTTGCCCACCACAGTCCCCAACACCCGGCCGAGCATCATGCCGATGGTCACCATAGTCATCGTCGCCAAGCCGATCGCCGCAGCGGCCACCAGGATATTCACGTCGACAAACGCCAGGCCCACACCGACCGCCAGGGCATCAATGCTGGTGGCAAACGCCGTCACGGCAAGAATCATGAACGAGTGCTGGCTCGGTTTCTCTTCCTCTGGATCATCGGCTTTCATGCCGTTGTAGATCATGTGCAGGCCCAGGCCGACCAGCAAGGTAAAGGCGATCCAATGGTCCCAGTCCTGCACCCAGCGGGTGGCAGCCTGGCCAATAGCCCAGCCAATAATCGGCGTGATGGCTTCGATCACACCAAAGATCAGGCCGGCCCGCAGGGCCTCGGTCAAACGCGGTTTGTGCAGGCTGGAACCTTTACCGATGGCCGCCGCAAAGGCGTCCGTGGACATGGCAAGGGCGAGAAGGATGAGGGAAATGGGGTTCACGGTAAGACTTCCAGTCGGGCTATATGAGTCAACGACACAACCACACGCCCGACTTCAGGCATGGATGTGTCGCTGGTCTCACCAACCAAAATGGTGTTCGCACCACGGCATGTTGCCGAGAATGTTGATACGAACGCTTCGAGAATCCGAAGCAGGCTACTCCCCAACGAGGTGGCGGATCATAGCCTTGGCTACATGAAAATTTTGTTAACCGTGCCTCACGGATGCTCCAGATGACATCGCACCTGCTGACTCATCCCGCCGGTCAACCGCTGCGGCCGCTCGCACCCTTGGGTGCGGCGCGGGCAGCGATCAAGGAAAAAGCACCCGCCCGGCAACACCCGGTTCCCCGGCAACTCGGTGGGCGCACTGACATACGCATCATCCAGCGCCACCCCCAGCTTGGGCACGGCCTCCAGCAGCAGTTGGGTATACGGATGCTTCGGCTGCTCCAGCACTTGCTCGGCACACCCCAGCTCCACGATCTGCCCCAGGTACATCACCGCCACCCGGTCGGCCATGTGCCGCACCACGGACACGTTGTGGGAGATCAGGATGTAGGTCAGCCCCAGTCGGCGTTGCAGCTCGGCGAGCAGGTTGAGGATTTGTGCCTGGACCGAGATGTCCAGGGCCGAGGTCGGCTCGTCCAGTACCAGGATGCTCGGATTGGAGGCGAGCGCGCGGGCAATGGCGATGCGTTGGCGCTGGCCACCGGAGAACTGGTGCGGGTAGCGGTCCAGGTATTCGGCGCGGATGCCCACTTGGGCGGCGACCTTGGCGGCGATGGTGCGCATTTCACCCTTGGGCGTGTCGCCGAGGGCGAACAACGGCTCGGTGATGATTTTCCAGATGGGCAGGCGCGGGTCGAGGGACGATTGCGGATCCTGGAACACGATCTGCACATGGCGATGGCGTTCCCGGGCGCTTTCATAGACCCAGTCCACTTCGCCGTCGCTGGGCTTGACCAGGCCCATCAACAGTTGGGCGAGGGTGCTTTTACCACAGCCGGATTCGCCGACAATCCCCAGGGTTTCCCCGCGGCGAACCTGCAAGTCGATGCCGTTCAGGGCGTGTGCATAACCGCGCGGGCGGCCCAGCCAGTCGGTTTTCACCGGGAACTTGACCCGTACATCCCGCAGAGCCAGCAGTGAATCTTGAGGCACTGTCATTGCACCGACTCCCCGGCAGTCAGCCAGCACGCGCTTTTGCGGGTGCCGGCAGGGTTGATCAGATCCAGGCGCGGGCGCTCGATGCACTGGCTCATGGCCTGGGGGCAGCGTTCGCGAAAGGTGCAGCCTGAGGGCAGGGCGGCGAGGTTGGGCACCTGGCCGGGGATGGTCAGCAGGTCGTCGCCGGGCTTTACCTGTTCCGGCAAACCGCTGAGCAGGCCCTGGGTGTAGGGATGGCGCGGGTCGCTCATCACTTGGGCGGTCGGGCCTTCTTCCACCACCGCGCCGGTGTACATCACGTAGACCCGGTCGCAGAACTGCGAGACCACCGCCATGTCGTGGGTAATCAGCAAAATCGCGGTACCGCGTGCCCGGGCTTTTTCCCGCAGCAGCAACAGCACCTGGCGTTGCACGGTGACGTCGAGGGCAGTGGTGGGCTCGTCGGCGATCAGCAACTGTGGGTCGCAGGAAAACGCCAGGGCGATCATCACCCGCTGGCGCATGCCGCCGGAGAGTTCGAAAGGGTAACTGTCGAGCACTTGCTCGGGGTCGGCGATGTGCATGTCCCGCAACAGGGCAATGGCCTTGGCGCGAGCGGCAGCTTTGCTCAGGCGCTGGTGGTGAATGATCACGTCGAGCATCTGCCGGCCAATGCGCCGGGTCGGGTTCAGCGCGGTCATCGGTTCCTGGAAGATCATCGCCGCGTCCCGTCCGCGGATCTGCAACAGCTCCTTCTCGCTGGCAGCCAACATGTCGCGGCCAAGCATCTGCAAGCTGCCGGCGGTGATCCGGTAACTGCGTTCCGGCAGCAGGCGCAGGCTGAGCATGGCGGTCACGGATTTACCGGAGCCGGACTCACCCACCACGCCGACCACTTCGCCGGGGTTGACGTGTAACGACACGCCGTTGAGTGCCTGGACGTTGTTGCGGTAAGCCGGGAACTCCAGGCTCAGGTTATCGATGGCAAGGACTGCCGGACTGGACATGGTCATTTCCCCTGTTGCCGTGGGTCGAGCAGGTCACGAACACCGTCACCCAGCAGGTTGAAACCGGTCGCGGTGACCAGGATCGCCAGCCCCGGAAAGGTCGAGTACCACCAGTTGTCGAGAATGAAGTTGCGCCCGGTGGCGACCATCGCGCCCCATTCGGCGGTGGGCTGCTGTGCACCCAGGCCGATGAAACCCAGGGCCGAGGCCATCAGGATCGCGCTGCCGATGTCCAGGCTCAGTTGCACCAGCAACGGCGGCATGGCGTTGCGGCCCACGTGCCACGACACGATGTGCCAGCGCCCGGCGCCGAAGGTCTGGGACGCCTTGACGTAGCCCATCTGGCGAATGCTCAGGGCTTGGCCGCGGGCCAGGCGCACGTAGAACGGAATACGCACCACGGTGATCGCCAGCATCGCGTTGAACAGGCTCGGGCCCAGGGCTGCGGCCAGGGCCATGATCAGCACCAGGGACGGCACCGACAGCATGATGTCCATCAGGCGCATGATCAGGCTGTCGAAACGCCCGCCGATAATCCCCGACAGGCAACCCAGCAAGCCGCCCACCAGGCAGGATGAAAACGCCACGAACAGGCCGACGCCCACCGACTGGCGGCTGCCGTACAGCACCCGGCTGAACAGGTCGCGGCCGACTTCATCAGTGCCGAACCAATGCTCGGCGGAAGGTTCGGCCAGGCGTTGGGCCAGGTTCAAAGCGTTGGGATCATGGCTGGCCAACCAAGGGGCGAAGGCCATGCAGATCAGCACGATCAAGGTGATGGTCAGGCCGGCGATGGTCAGCGGGCTGCGGCGTATTTGATAGCCCAGGTACTCCATTCGCGCGCGCCAGGTGGGGCGCTGCTCCAAGGGTACCGGTACGGGCATGGTCACGGGTGCGGTCATCTCAATTCACCTCGCCGATGCGTGGGTCGACCACCCGGTAGAGCAGGTCGATCAGCATGTTCAGCAGCACATAAATAAACGACACCATGATCGCGAAGCCCATCACTGCCGGGAAATCCAGGGACTGGATCGACTTCACCACATAGGCGCCCATGCCCGGCCAGGCGAACACGGTTTCGGTGAGCACGGCGCCGTACAGCAGGTCACCGAGGGTCAGGCCGAGTACGGTGATCGACGGGATCAGCGCATTGGGCAGGGCGTGGCGCAGGATCACTGCCCAGCGCGACAGGCCGTAGGCACGGGCGGTGCGGATGTAGTCCTCGCCCAACTGGTCGAGCATCGCCGAACGGATCTGCCGGGCGACCACGCCGAGGTTGACGAAACCCAGGGTCACGGCGGGCAGGATCAGATGCTCCAGGGCATTCAGGAACAGCGGAATATCGCCGGCCAGCAGCGAGTCGATCAGGTAGAACCCGGTGATGGTGCGTGGCGGTTCGAGGCCTTCATCCAGCCGACCGCTGCCGGGCAGCCAGCCGAGTTGGCCGTAAAACAACACGATCAGGCCCAGGCCAAGCCAGAAGGCCGGCGTGGAAATACCGGTGACCGCCAGCGTTCGGGCGATCTGGTCGATGGCGCGGTTGTGATACACCGCTGACAACACGCCAAGCGGTACGCCTACCAATACCGAGAGCAATAGGGCGGCAACCGCCAGTTCCAGGGTCGCGGGGAAGAAGGCTTTCAGGTCTTCCAGCACCGGGCGGCTGGTGCGGATCGACGTGCCGAGGTCGCCGTGCAGCAGGTCGCTCATGTAGCGGCCGTATTGCTGGTACAGCGGCAGGTCGAGGCCCAGTTGATGACGGATGTTCTCGACAATGGCGTCACTGGCCCGGTCGCCGGCAATCAGGCGCGCCGGGTCACCCGGGATCAGGTGGGAGATGCAAAAGGTAATCAGCGAAACGCCGACGACGACCAAAATCAGGCCGAACAGGCGTTTGCGCAACATATTCAGGAAGGCCATGAGGGCTCCTCGGTAACACAGGGCGGGCAGCGTTCAACTGTAGGAGCGAGCTTGCTCGCGAAGGTCGTCAATGATGGCGCGCTGATCCTGAATGAATGCGGCGCTCTCGGGTTCTTCGCGAGCAAGCTCGCTCCTACAGGGGTATCGAGATCAAGCGGCAGTTACTTACTGATCTCAGCCACGTTGAACACCTGCTCCAGCATCGGATGGAACACATAACCCTTCACTGAATCACGCATCGGCAGGGTGTAGTTCTTCTGATACAGGTAGGCGTACACGCTGTCCTTGAGCACGATTTTCTGGGCTTCCTGGTACAGCTCGGTGCGCTTGGCGGTGTCGTTGTTGGCCGCCGCATCGCGAATCAGCTTGTCCACCACCGGGTTGCTGTAGAACGAGCGGTTGCCCGGCAGCCCTTGCAGGGAGGAGTCGAACCAGAAGTTCATGTACATGTAGGGATCGGAGAAGTCCGGCGCCCACGAGCCGATGGACACGTCGAAGTCACCCTTGCCCAGGCGCTCGCGCATGGTGGCGTTGGCCAGTTTTTCCATCTTCAGGTTGATCCCCAGCGGCGCCAGGCTGGCTTGCAGGGTCAGGCCGATGGATTCCCAGTCCGGGTCCTTGTCGGAGTACATGTAGTTCAGGTTAGTGATTTTTGTCGGGAGCTTCTTCAGGTTGGCGCCGGCGCTGTCCAGGTCCTGTTTCATCAATGGCAGGCTCGGGTCATTGGCCCACATGCCGGCGGGAATCGGCCCGTTCATCAACTTGGCCTGGCCCTTGAGGATGCCGTCGACAATGCCTTTGTAGTCCACCGCATCAACGATTGCCTGGCGGGCGTTCTGGTTGTTCAGCGGGGCTTTCTGGTTGTTCAGGTACAGGTAGGTCACCCGCAGCGACGGGAACTCCTTGATCACCACGTCTTTCTTTTTGGCCAGGTTGGTGAGCTGGTCCTGGGGCATGTCTTCGGCGATGTCCAGGTCACCGCGTTCCAGTTGCAGGCGGCGTACCGAGGCTTCGCTGATGATCTTGATCACCACCTTGTTCAGCGCGGGCTTGGCGCCGGCGTAGTAGGTGTTGGGTTCCAGGGTCAGGCTCTGGCCCTTTTGCCAGTTGGTCAGGCGGAATGCGCCGGAACCGGCGGTGTGGGTGGAGAGGTAGGCGTTGACGTCGCCCTGTTTCACCACGTCCGGGTTGATGATGCCGGCGCCGTTGTGGGCGAGGGTGTAGAGGAAGGGCGCGTAGGGTTTGGTCAGGGTGAAGCGCACGGTCAGCGGGTCGACCACGGTGACTTTCATGTCATCCGGGAACGCGCCCGACGGGCCTTGCTTGAGCTGCATCACGCGGTCGAAGGAGAACTTCACCGCATTGGCATCTACCTCGGCGCCGTCATCGAACTTGTTGCCGGGCTTGAGTTTGAAGTCCCACACCAGGCCGTCGGCCGAGGTGGTCCAGCTGTCGGCGAGGTCGCCCTTGACGTCGGTGCTGCCCTTGCCGTTTTCGACTTTGTAGGCCACCAGTTTCTGGTACGCCGGGTACGTCACCGCCCAATCGTTATTGTCGATGGTCACGGCCGGGTCGAGGGTTTGCGGGTCGGCGGCCTTGCCGATCATCAGGGTGTCTTTGGGCGCGGCCGCACTTGCCGATTGCCACGCGCCCAGGCTCAGGGCGGCGCACAGCAGGGAGAGTGCGAGGGTCTTGCGGTTACTTGGGGTCATGCCGGTTTCCTTGATTATTTAGAGGAAAAAGCGGGTTGGTTTATTTTTATGAAATCTATAACCGGGCAGTTGGAGCTAAAGGGTGCTGCTAATTATTGTGATGGTACGTTCCTTGTGATCAGTGTGACTCCTCAATTAATGGGAAAAGTTCGGCGTCCGGCAATTCGTAATGCCACCACTCGGTGGCAATCGCCTTGAAGCCGGCGCCGAGCATGATGCCCAACAACAGCAGGCGGTTGCGCTGCACCTGCGGCGGCAAGTCGGGGTAGAACTGGTGGGACTTGGGCTCCATGGCATCAAACGCCGTGCCCATGTCCAGTGGTGTGCCGTGTTCATCAATCAGTGTCAGGTCGACGGCCACGCCGCGGGTGTGGTGCGAGCCCAGGCGCGGATCGCGCACGTAGTCTGGGTTGGGCAGGGCTTGCCACAGCAGTTGCTGGGCATAGGCCGGCCGATAGGCGTCGTAGATCAGCAGGGTCATGCCGGCCTGGCGTGCCAACAGGCTCGCCTTGCGCAGGCAGGCCGCCGCTTCGGTGTGCAGCAGGCAGCGGGCGTTGCGGTAGATCACGGTGCCTGCCAGGTTGTCGGCACTGGCGTAGATCAGGTCGACCTGTACCGGGTACTCCGGTGGGGCGATTTCTACCAATGGGCTGGTATTCACTCAAATATTTCCTTTCCAGGGTCAGGATTCGAACTGGCCGAAGGCCTGTTGCAGGGCGCGGTTTTTCGCCAGGCGTGCGTCCAGGCGCTCGCCGTAGCGGTCAGCGACCGCGGATACCATCAGGTTGAACAGGCACGTCAGGGGCGCCATGGAGTCCCAGAACTGGCCAACATCGGTTTTCAGTTGCAGCAGGTCCAGGTCGTAGTCCCGGGCCCAGGGGCATTGCAAATCGGTGATCAGCGCCAAGGGTAGACCCTGGGCATTCGCGGTCTCGCAGAACGTGGGGGTGATGCTGGAATAAGCGCGGAAGTCCGCCGTGATGGCGTAGGGTTTTTCAAAGCCGGAGTTCAGGGTCTCGGCGTAGATTCCCGACAGGCCGTCGACGTAATAGACCTTGGGGCGAATGTATTCCAGGTGACTGTGGAACGCGTTGAGGATGCCCCGGGTGGACTGGATACCGAGGATAAACACGGCGTCGGCGTCCACGATGTGCTGCACGATATCGGCAAAACCCTGGCTGCGGGCCAGGCCGTAGACGTGCTGGATGGCTTCGATCTCGCGGTTGAGGGAGCGGTCGAGGGCGTCTTCCTGATCGTTCTCCTGGCGAAAGGCACCCAGACGGTCAGTGATCAGCCAGGACGCTTGCGGGTCGCCGCGCAAGCCTTGCTTGACGTCATCAAGGTTGCGATAACCCAGGGTTCGCAAAAAACGTCCCACCGAAATCCCGGTGGTACCGGCCTGTTGCGCAATGCTGTCGGCGGTTTCGAATGGCAACTGCTGCAGGTTGCCCAGCAGGTAAGTAGCGATACGCTTGCCGGTGGGCGTGAGCGTCGGGAACTGCTGTTCCAGCGTGCGCTGGAAGCTGTTTTTATCCATGACGTTTTCGCGGAGACCGGTCATTGATGTTACTCAGGTTTCATGATTTTGATGTCTGTTAGAAACATAACATCGGCAATCGCGATAACACAATGGCTTTTTTTCGAGCGGGTACGCAGGAGGGGGACAAGCGACGATCAAGGCCGCTGGGGTTTCACCGATGTGCCGAAGGTATTGCCCATACGCACGCTGGTCGCCGCTGGCGTAGAGAGCCCGATCTGGTTCGGCTTGCGCTTTTCGATGGGCACCTGCTGCGCTTCCTGGTTCTTTTGCGTGGCTTTTGCGGCGTCCGGGTTGTTGCCCATTTGCTGGCTCAGGCAGCCATAGTCCGGCGCCTTGTAGCCATCCACATTGACCTCGGCGCAGCCACTGGGAGCGCCTTCGGCGTGGGCCATCAGCGGCAGGGTTGCACACAGCAACAGGCGGGCGAGGGTCGGGAACAGGTTCATCAGTGCCTCCTGGCGCGCCCTGGGAAATGGGCGGGTATAGGGCAAAAGTGTAGTGCAGCGGGCTGGCCGTCACCGTGATGTTTTTTTTGCTGGCACCGTAACATCAGGTTCATAAACGGGCCTCAGGATGACGGTTTTGTAGGCTATGTCGGACGTGTTGCGATGCTGAGCAGGGGGGCTTGGAGGCGCGCGGGCTGCTGCCTGGCTCTGCTGTTGGGGCTGGCGCAAAGCGTGCGCGCCGAAGTGATCCTGGACCTGCCTGCCCAGAACTTGGACAACGCCCTCCAAGCGTTCAGCCGTGCCACCGGCATGGCGGTGCTGGTGGACCGTGAATTGACCCGGGGCCGGCGTTCCATCGGTGTACATGGCCGCTACAGCGCGCAGCAAGCCCTGGGCCTGCTGCTGACAGGGAGTGGCTTGATGGCGCGTTATGCCCGCAGCGATGCGTTCACCTTGCAAGTCCCCGAGGTCAGCCAGCCGGCAACCACCCGAGGGCTGAAGGCCGGCCATGCAGCACGGATCAACAACAGCTACGCCACGGCCTTGCAGCAGGCGATCGAGCGCAGTTTGTGCCGTTCGCCCCTGACCCGCCCCGGCAGTTTCCGGGCGCTGGTGCAGGTGTGGGTCAACGGTGACGGGGTGATCGAACACAGCCGCCTGGTCAGTTCCACCGGCGACCTGCAGCGTGACGAAGCGCTGGTACGCGGCCTGGGCTCCACCCGTGTCGAACGCCCGGCGCCCAGTTCACTGCGCTTGCCGGTGACCTTACTTTTGATGCCCGATTCAACAGGAACACGCATGGAATGCACAGCAGGGGAAGGAGTTTCCGGGGCATGAAAGACACCGGCCACAGCACGATGGTCAGCCTGTTCCTGGCGTCCTACGAGGACTTTAAGGTACGCCTGCGCAAGCGCCTCGGGTCCGAGGACCTGGCCAACGACGTGCTGCACGAAACCTACCTGCGGGTCGACCGCATGGAGGTGCCGCCGAACCTGGCGCAACCCAATGCCTACCTGTACCGCATGGCCCTGAACATCGCCGCCGACCGGCGCCAGGCGGATGCGCGGCTGCTGACCGGCAGCGAAGTCGAAGAGCTGCTGCAGACTGTCGATGAAGCCCAGGACCCGTCGCGGGTGGTGGGTGGCCAGCGGGAAATCCAGTCCTTGCTCAAGGCCCTCTACGAGCTGCCGGCGCGGCGGCGTCAGATCCTTATCGCTGCGCGCCTGGAAGAGGCGCCGCATCTGGAAATCTCCAAGCGTTTCGGGATTTCCACGCGCATGGTCGAAAAGGAAATCAAGGCCGGGCTGGGCCACTGCGCGCAGCGCCTTGAAAGAAAAGTGATCCAGCGGTTCGGTCCCGGGGCCGGAAAACCGTCTTAGTGATTGAGTCCCTGATAATCCGTTGAGTACCTGCGCGCTTGAACATTTTTAACTTCCCCGCTGCCCGGAATGTGCCAGACAACCCCCTGCACGATGAAGCGCGTGATTGGCTGGTGCTGCTGACTTCGGGCAGGGCCACCGTTGCGGATGCCAAAGCGTTGCGCCAGTGGTGCGCCCAGAGCCCGGAACATGCCCGGGCGTTCGAGCAGGCCAAGGTGTTATGGCAGCAATTGGCACCGGCCGCCGAGCAGTTTTCCCGGCCACGGCATTTTGGGCGACGGGCGTTTTTGGGTGGGGCGATTGCGGCGTCGGCGGCGGTGTTTATGGTGCGGTTTACCGTGCCGGGTGGATTTGCCGGGTTGACGGCGGATTACCGCACCGAGGTCGGCGAGCAGCGGCGGGTGGAGTTGAGTGAGGGTGTTCGGCTGGAGCTCAATACCCAGACGCGGATCAGCCGGCGTGAAGGTGGGATTGAGTTGGTGGAGGGGGAGGTTGAGGTGGTTGCCAATGCTGCGATGCCGCTTCAGGTTCAGGCTGGTGGAGGGTGGTTGAGTGCGGCTCGGGCGCGGTTCAATGTGCGCAATACGGATCACAGTGTGTGTGTGACGTGCATTGATGGGGCGGTGTCGGTGGCTGTGGGCGGGCGTACGGTTCGGCTTGAGGGTGGTCGGCAACTGACTTATGACGCTGGCGGTGTGGGTGAGCCGGTGGCGGTGGATGTGCAGGCGGTGGTGGCCTGGCGGGAGCAGGTGTTGGTGTTTGATAACGCGACGTTGGCGACGGTGGTGGATGAGATTAATCGCTATCGGCCGGGGATGTTGCTGCTGATGAATGCGCAGTTGGGCAAGCGGCGGGTGCAGGCGCGGTTTAGTTTGCATCAGTTGGCGGGGGTGGCGCTTTTGATTCGCGATGCGTATGGGGCTAAGTGTACGGAGTTGCCTGGGGGGGTGGTTTTGTTGAGTTAGTTTGGTGTG
>NZ_JAXCIS010000046.1:0-55697 GCF_034044025.1 Pseudomonas sp. SED1 | reverse complement strand
TTTGCAGTGTCGGCGAAACCGTGATCAAACAGACAACTCTGGCATAACACTTGCTCTTGCCTTTCCCCAGAACTATGAATCCCTGAATAGTGACGGATTATTGGCATGGCGAAGAGCGACGACGTAGCAACACCACCCGCAGGCAAGGGCAAGC
The DNA here is from genome assembly GCF_034044025.1 of Pseudomonas sp. SED1. Lineage (NCBI taxonomy): Bacteria > Pseudomonadati > Pseudomonadota > Gammaproteobacteria > Pseudomonadales > Pseudomonadaceae > Pseudomonas > Pseudomonas sp. SED1. The sequence continues at coordinate 55,543 of NZ_JAXCIS010000046.1, read as the reverse complement.
TCAAGCTTATCCTGCTGATTGTCCTGGCCTTGTTCCTGGCGATCGGCCTGTCCGTGGGGGCTACCTGGTACTTCATGCACAGTGCCCAGAGCAAACCGGCCGCGACGGCCGAGGTCAACCCTAACGTCAAGCAACCGGCAATCTTCGAGCCGATGCTTCCGGCGTTTGTCGCCAACTTCAATCAGAACGGCCGTCAACGCTACCTGCAGGTGAGCATTACCCTGCTGGCGCGGAACCAGGCAGACCTGGATGCCCTCAAGGTGCACATGCCAGTGATCCGCAACAACCTGGTGATGCTGTTCTCCGCACAAGGCTTCGAGACCCTCGCCACTCCGGTGGGCCAGGAAATGCTGCGCCAGAAGGTCACTGCCAGCGTGCAGGAAGTGGCCCAGAAGGAAGTCGGCAAACCGGTGATCGAGCAGGTGCTCTTCACTAATTTCGTATTGCAGTAGGATCACGACATGGCCGTGCAGGACCTGCTGTCCCAGGATGAAATCGATGCGCTGCTCCACGGCGTCGACGATGGTCTGGTACAGACCGAAATGGCTGCCGAGCCCGGCAGCGTCAAAAGCTACGACCTGACCAGCCAGGATCGCATCGTCCGTGGACGTATGCCGACCCTGGAGATGATCAACGAGCGTTTCGCCCGTTACACCCGCATCAGCATGTTCAACATGCTGCGCCGCTCGGCGGACGTGGCGGTGGGCGGTGTGCAGGTGATGAAGTTCGGTGAATACGTGCACTCGCTGTACGTGCCCACCAGCCTCAACCTGGTCAAGATCAAACCGCTGCGCGGCACCGCGTTGTTCATCCTCGACGCCAAGCTGGTGTTCAAGCTGGTGGATAACTTCTTCGGCGGTGACGGCCGTCACGCCAAGATCGAAGGCCGTGAATTCACCCCGACTGAATTGCGCGTGGTGCGCATGGTGCTGGAACAGGCCTTCATCGACTTGAAGGAAGCCTGGCAGGCGATCATGGAAGTCAATTTCGAGTACATCAACTCGGAAGTGAACCCGGCCATGGCCAACATCGTCGGCCCCAGCGAAGCCATTGTGGTCTCCACCTTCCACATCGAACTCGATGGCGGTGGCGGCGACCTGCACGTAACCATGCCGTACTCGATGATCGAGCCGGTGCGCGAAATGCTCGATGCGGGCTTCCAGTCCGACCTCGACGACCAGGACGAACGCTGGGTCAAGGCCCTGCGCGAAGACCTGCTGGACGTCGACGTACCCCTGAGCGCCACCGTGGCCCGTCGCCAGTTGCGTTTGCGGGATATTTTGCACATGCAGCCGGGGGATGTGATTCCCGTCGAACTGCCGGAAGAACTGATCATGCGCGCCAACGGCGTGCCGTCGTTCAAGGTCAAGCTCGGTTCTCACAAAGGCAACCTCGCGTTGCAAGTGATTGAACCGATCAACCGCCGCTGATCCACACTAATTTCTGCTCCGCCGAGGACATGTAATGGCTACTGAACACGAAAACACTTCCGCCGAAGACCAGGCCCTGGCTGACGAGTGGGCGGCTGCGCTGGAAGAAACCGGCGATGTCGGCCAGGACGATATCGACGCGCTGCTGGCGGCTGATGCGGCCACCGCACCGGTGGGCAACCGCCTTCCCATGGAAGAGTTCGGCAGCGTGCCGAAGAACAACGAGCCGGTGACCCTGGACGGTCCGAACCTGGACGTGATCCTCGACATCCCGGTGTCGATCTCCATGGAAGTCGGCAGCACTGAAATCAACATCCGCAACCTGCTGCAACTCAACCAGGGTTCGGTGATCGAGCTGGACCGCCTGGCCGGCGAGCCGCTGGACGTGCTGGTCAACGGCACGCTGATCGCCCATGGCGAAGTGGTGGTGGTCAACGAGAAGTTCGGCATCCGCCTGACCGACGTGATCAGCCCGAGCGAACGCATCAAGAAGTTGCGTTGATATGAAGCGCTCATTGGTAGGACTGTTATCGACGCTGCCCTTGAGCGTACTGGCAGCAGAACCGGTCGCCCAGGCAGCCGCACCGGCGCTCGGCAGTGGCGTTGGCGGGCAACTGACCCAGCTGGTGCTGGGCTTGTTGTTGGTGGTGGGGCTGATCTTCGTGCTCGCCTGGGTGTTGCGCCGCGTACAGCGCATCGGCCCGGGCAATGCTCAGGTGATTGAGCTGGTGGGTTCGCGCGCCCTTGGCCCGCGAGACCGGCTGGTGCTGGTGCAAGTCGGCGAAGAGCAGATCCTGCTGGGCATCACCCCCGGCCGCATCACCCCGTTGCACGTGCTCAAGCAGCCTGTGGAAGTGGCCCAGACCCAAGCGGCCACGCCGGAATTCGCCCAGCGCCTCATGGAGTTGCTGGGCAAGGATCAGAAGGATAAGAAGTAATGCGCGTTTTATTGACGCTCATGCTGTTGCTGGCGGCGCCGCTGGCGTACGCGGCAGACCCGTTGTCGATCCCGGCGATTACTCTGGGCACCAACGCGGCGGGCGCGCAGGAGTATTCGGTCAGCCTGCAGATCCTGCTGATCATGACCGCGCTGAGCTTCATCCCGGCGTTCGTGATGCTGATGACCAGTTTCACTCGCATCATCATTGTGTTCTCGATCCTGCGTCAGGCCCTCGGCCTGCAACAGACGCCGTCGAACCAGATCCTGACCGGCATGGCGTTGTTCCTGACGCTGTTCATCATGGCGCCGGTGTTCGACAAGGTGAACCAGCAAGCCTTGCAACCGTACCTGGCGGAGAAAATGACCGCCCAGGATGCGATCGACAAGGCCCAGGGCCCTATCAAGGACTTCATGCTGTCGCAGACCCGTTCCAGCGACCTTGAACTGTTCGTGCGGCTGTCCAAGCGTACCGACATCGCCAGCCCCGACATGGCGCCGCTGACCATTCTGGTGCCGGCGTTCGTGACCTCGGAGCTGAAGACTGCGTTCCAGATCGGCTTCATGATCTTCATTCCGTTCCTGATCATCGACCTTGTCGTGGCGAGTGTGCTGATGGCCATGGGTATGATGATGCTGTCGCCGCTGATCATTTCGTTACCGTTCAAGATCATGCTGTTTGTGTTGGTGGACGGCTGGGCGCTGATTATCGGCACCCTGGCCGGCAGTTTCGGTGGGGTGTAGACGATGACGCCAGAAGTAGCGGTCGACCTGTTTCGTGAAGCCCTGTGGCTGACCACCATGATGGTCGCCGTGCTGGTGGTGCCGAGCCTGTTGGTGGGCCTGCTGGTGGCGATGTTCCAGGCCGCGACCCAGATCAACGAACAGACCCTGAGCTTCCTGCCGCGCCTGCTGGTGATGCTGATCACCCTGATCGTTGCCGGCCCGTGGCTGGTGCAAACCTTCATGGAATACATCCTGCAGCTGTACGGCAGTATTCCGCAGTTGATCGGCTGACCCCGTGAATTCGATGCTGGCGTTGACCGACACCCAGATCAGCACCTGGGTGGCCTCGTTCATCCTGCCGTTGTTCAGGGTCACGGCGGTGCTGATGACCATGCCGGTGTTCGGTACCACCCTGGTGCCGCGGCGCATTCGCCTGTATTTCGCGGTGGCAATTACTGTGGTGATTGTGCCGGCGTTGCCGCCGATGCCGCCGGTGAATGCCCTGGACCTCAGCGCGCTGATGCTGATCGCCGAGCAAATCATCATCGGCGCCTTGATGGGCTTCTCGCTGACGCTGTTCTTCCAGGCCTTCGTGATTGCCGGGCAAATCATCTCGATCCAGATGGGCATGGGCTTCGCGTCCATGGTCGACCCCACCAACGGCGTGTCGGTGGCGGTGATCGGGCAGTTCCTGACGATGCTGGTGACCTTGCTGTTCCTGGCCATGAACGGCCACTTGGTGGTGTTCGAGGTCATGACCGAAAGCTTTACCACCTTGCCGGTGGGCAGCGGGCTGGTGGTCAATCACTTCTGGGAGCTGGTGGGGCGCCTGAGCTGGGTGCTCGGCGCCTCGTTGCTGCTGGTATTGCCGGCGATCACCGCGCTGCTGGTGGTCAACATCGCTTTTGGCGTGATGACCCGGGCGGCGCCGCAGTTGAACATCTTCTCTATCGGTTTCCCGTTGACTCTAGTGCTGGGCATGGGGATTTTCTGGGTCGGCATGGCTGACATTCTCAATCAGTATCAACCGCTGGCGACTGACGCCTTGCAGTTCTTACGTGACTTGGCGCGGGCGCGGTAAGCCATGGCCGAGAGCGAGAGTGGCCAGGACAAAACAGAAGACCCCACGGAGAAACGTAAAAAGGACTCCCGGGAAAAGGGCGAGATTGCCCGTTCCAAAGAGCTCAACACCCTGGCGATCATGCTCGCCGGCTCCGGTGGCCTGCTGATCTACGGCGGTGGTTTGGCCCTGGACCTGATGGAGTTGATGCGCCTGAACTTCTCCCTGCCCCGTGACGTGCTGCTCAGCCCGGGCGCCATGGGCCTGTACCTGCTGCACTCCGGCAAGATCGCGATCCTGGCGGTGCAACCGATCCTGATCACCTTGCTGCTGGCCGCACTGATCGGGCCGATTTCCCTCGGTGGCTGGTTGTTTGCCGCCGGCAGCATGGCGCCCAAATTCAGCCGGATGAACCCGGGGCCCGGGCTCAAGCGGATGTTTTCCACCAAGGCCCTGGTGGAACTGCTCAAGGCGTTGGCCAAGTTCATCCTGATCCTGTTTGTGGCGTTGACGGTGTTGTCGTCCGACATCGACGACCTGCTGCGCATCGCCCACGAGCCGATCGAACTGGCGATCATCCATAGCGTGCAAGTGGTGGGCTGGAGTTCGCTGTGGATGGCCTGCGGGTTGATCATCATTGCTGCGGTGGACGCGCCGATCCAGCTGTGGGAAAGCCACAAGAAACTGCTGATGACCAAGCAGGAAGTGCGCGACGAGCACAAGGACCAGGAAGGTCGGCCCGAGGTCAAGCAGCGGATTCGCCAGCTGCAGCGCGAGATGTCCCAGCGCAAGATGATGGCTGCCGTTCCCGACGCCGACGTGGTTATCACCAACCCGACTCACTATGCCGTGGCGCTTAAGTACGACCCGGAGAAGGGTGGGGCGCCGATGTTGCTGGCCAAGGGCAGTGATTTCACGGCATTGAAAATCCGTGAGATTGCCGTGGCCAACGACATCCTGCTGCTGGAATCGCCGGAGTTGGCGCGGTCGATTTTCTACTCCACCGACCTGGACCAGGAGATTCCGGCCGGGTTATACCTGGCGGTGGCTCAGGTGTTGGCGTACGTGTACCAGATCCGCCAGTACCGCGCGGGCAAGGGCAAGCGGCCGGATCCGCTCAAAGACCTGCCGATTCCCCCGGATTTGCGTCGGGATTCCTGAGTTTTGTAGCGCCTGTGCCGGCCTCTTCGCGAGCAAGCCCGCTCCCACATTCGACCGCGTTCCTACCGGGTGTACACGGTCAAATGTGGGAGCGGGCTTGCTCGCGAAGGCGTCCGCCCAAACAACAAAAATCCCCCTGAGCGTTCCCGCAATTGCATCTGGCAAACGTTTAAATCGCAGGCGAGGGCGCTATGTCATCCAGCACCCGATCGGCCAACAGTCGCGCTACCTCAATCAACTGCGCAATCCCCAGCGCGCCTTCCCGTCGCGATCCTTCCAGCTCAAAGGCAAAGTCGCAGGTCAGGGCATGGGCCGAAGCCAGTGTTTCGGTGAGGTTGACCAGCAAGTCTTCGGCGCTGATGCCGTCGATGACGGTGAATAGTACGACGGGGGAGTTGTTGGTTTCGGAACCGAGTGGAGGATTTGGTGTGGGTTTAATCATTGTGAAGCTCCTGAATTAAATGGAGCTGCCACTTATCGCCGCGACGCGATTGGGTGGTAGCTGTACGCAGGTTCGCGGACCGGGATCAGGAAACCGGCATACCCGAAGGTATCCCGCGCACAGCCACCATGGCGCCGCACAGTAGACGATAAAAAGGCGTCAACTGAAAGCGGACAATGGCGCTTTGCGCCTGAATTCACTCGGGCCGCGACGCCCGCCCGCTGCGTTTGCAGCGGTGCCCGAAGACTAGAGATCGACTTTCCCACCAGCAACCCTAAATACCTGTCGGACGTTTCGCCATCTCCCGCGAACGGGCTTGTGTGGCGAGGGAGCTTGCTCCCGCTGGGGTGCGAAGCGCCCCCAAATAAAGTTATCGCGGTTATTCAGGCAAAACGCGTAAGCCGTTCTGGGGCTGCTGTGCAGCCCAACGGGAGCAAGCTCCCTCGCCTCAGGTGATGTGTGTACGGCGGTAGCTCTTTGCTGCCCGCGAGGCCGATCTGCTCCCTCAAGCAAAAGTTGGAAGGCTTCTTGCAATACCGCCTCCAGGACGCCTCCCGGCGTCAAAAGTTTGCTTCAAGGAAACGAGGAATACCGGTGGATCGTTCTCAAATGCTCAACACGGCACGTGGCACCCTGACTGACCTCTCGCGAGGCAATCTGGGTGTGCCGTTGTTGTTGCTGGTGATGCTGGCAATGATGATGTTGCCAATGCCGCCGTTCCTGCTGGACGTGTTCTTCACTTTCAACATCGCGCTGTCTGTGGTCGTGCTGCTGGTGTGTGTGTACGCCCTGCGACCGCTGGATTTCGCGGTATTCCCGACGATTCTGCTGATCGCCACGCTGCTGCGGCTGGCGCTTAACGTGGCCTCTACCCGGGTGGTGATGCTCCACGGCCAGGACGGCCACGCCGCCGCAGGCAAGGTGATCCAGGCCTTCGGTGAGGTGGTGATCGGCGGTAACTACGTGGTCGGTATCGTGGTTTTTGCGATCTTGATGATCATCAACTTCGTGGTAGTGACCAAGGGCGCCGGGCGGATTTCCGAGGTGAGCGCGCGTTTCACCCTCGACGCGATGCCCGGCAAACAGATGGCCATCGACGCCGACCTCAACGCCGGCCTGATCGACCAGAACCAGGCCAAATCCCGCCGTCTTGAAGTCGCCCAGGAAGCCGAGTTCTACGGTTCCATGGACGGTGCCAGCAAATTCGTGCGCGGTGACGCCATCGCCGGCCTGCTGATTCTGTTTATCAACCTGATCGGCGGCATGGCAGTCGGCATCTTCCAGCACGGCATGACCTTCGGCGACGCCGGCAAGGTTTACGCCCTGCTGACCATCGGTGACGGTTTAGTGGCGCAATTGCCATCACTGTTGTTATCTACAGCAGCGGCGATCATGGTGACCCGTGCTTCGGGCTCCGAAGACATGGGCAAGCAGATCAGCCGGCAGATGTTTGCTTCGCCCAAGGCATTGGCCGTGGCGGCGGGCATCATGGCGATCATGGGCATCGTCCCGGGTATGCCGCATTTCTCCTTCTTGAGCATGGCGGCGCTGGCGGCAGGCGGTGCGTATCTGTTCTGGAAAAAGCAAAACAACATCAAAGTGATTGCCCAGCAGGAAGTCGCACGCCAGCAGGAACTGCTGCCGTCCCCGGCCCGGGCCCAGGAAACCAAGGAGTTGGGCTGGGACGACGTGACCCCGATCGACATGATCGGCCTGGAAGTCGGCTACCGCCTGATTCCCCTGGTGGATCGCAACCAGGGCGGCCAATTGCTGGCGCGGATCAAGGGCGTGCGCAAGAAGCTGTCCCAGGACCTGGGCTTCCTGATGCCCACCGTGCACATCCGCGACAACCTCGACCTGGCCCCCAGCGCCTACCGCCTGACCCTGATGGGGGTGATCCTGGCCGAAGCCGAGATCTACCCGGACCGCGAGTTGGCGATCAACCCGGGCCAGGTGTTCGGTACGCTCAACGGCATTACCGCCAAAGATCCGGCTTTTGGCCTGGAAGCGGTCTGGATCGAAATCAGCCAGCGCAGCCAGGCGCAGTCGCTCGGCTATACCGTGGTCGACGCCAGCACCGTGGTCGCGACTCACCTCAACCAGATTCTGTACAAGCATTCCCACGAGCTGATTGGCCACGAAGAAGTCCAGCAGCTCTTGCAATTGCTGGCCAAAGCCTCGCCAAAGCTCGCCGAAGAACTGGTGCCGGGCGTGCTGTCTACCTCGCAACTGCTCAAGGTGCTGCAGGCGCTGTTGGCCGAACAGGTGCCGGTGCGGGACATTCGCAGCATTGCCGAAGCTATCGCCAACAATGCCGCCAAGAGTCAAGATACTGCCGCCCTGGTGGCCGCAGTGCGCGTCGGATTGTCGCGTGCAATCGTCCAAAGCATTGTAGGGCTTGACTCCGAGCTGCCTGTGATCACCTTGGAACCAAGGTTGGAACAAATATTGCTCAATAGTATTCAGAAGGCTGGGCAGGGCGCTGATGAAGGCGTGTTGCTGGAGCCAAGCATGGCTGAGAAGCTGCAGCGTTCGTTGATTGAGGCCGCGCAGCGCCAGGAAATGGAAGGCCATCCGGTGATCCTGCTGGTGGCTGGCCCCGTCCGGGCGATGTTGTCGCGGTTTGGACGCCTGGCTATACCGAATTTGCACGTATTGGCTTACCAGGAAATTCCTGACAATAAGCAAGTGACTATCGTCGCGACAGTAGGGCCCAACGGCTGAGGTAGTGGGATATGCAAGTGAAGCGTTTTTTCGCCGCCGATATGCGTCAGGCCATGAAACTGGTGCGTGATGAGTTGGGCGCCGACGCTGCGATTATCGGTAACCGCCGTATTGCCGGCGGTGTCGAGCTGACGGCTGCCCTCGATTACAAGCCCTCGGCCCTGGCGCCGCGTGTGCCGAACATGGAACTGGAAGACGAGCTGCGCAAGACCGCTTCGCGCATTGTCTCGGCCCAGGCTGAACTGAGCATGCGTGGCGACAGCGACGCCTCCACCAATCGCCAGCTGTTTGCCGGGTTGCCGCTGACGGCGTCCGAGCCGCTGGTAGAACCGACTTTTGTTGAGCCGCCGCGTCCTGCTGCGCCCGCCCCGGCGGCAGCGGTAGACCAGCGAGTGTTCGACTCGATGCGTTTCGAACTCAACGGCCTGCGTGAACTGCTGGAAGTGCAGCTGGGCTCGCTGGCCTGGAACCAGTTGCAGGGCAGCCAGCCGCAACAGGCCAACCTGTGGCGTCGCCTGCAACGCATCGGCCTGTCCGGCCCGCTGTCCCGCGACCTGCTGCAACTGACCACCCAAATTGAAGAACCTCGCCAGGCCTGGCGCATGCTCCTGGCCCACCTGGCGCGGATGATCGTCACCCCGGAAATCGAACCCCTGGAAGAAGGCGGCGTGATTGCCATGGTCGGCCCTGCCGGCATGGGCAAGACCACCACCCTGGCCAAGCTGGCCGCACGTTACGTGCTCAAGTACGGCGCACAGAACATTGCGCTGGTGAGCATGGACAGCTACCGCATTGGCGCCCAGGAACAGCTCAAGACCCTGGGCCGCATTCTCAATGTGCCGGTGACCCACGTCGACCCGGGCCAGTCCCTGGCCAACGCCCTCGACCCACTGCTGCGCAAGCGCGTGGTGCTGATCGACACCGCCGGCCTGCAAGCCAGCGACCCGGCCCTGCGCATGCAGCTGGAAAGCCTGGCCGGGCGCGGGATCAAATCCAGAAACTATTTGGTACTTGCTACCACCAGCCAGAAGCAGGTATTGACCGCCGCCTATCACAGCTACAAGCGCTGTGGGCTGGCGGGCTGCATCCTGACTAAACTGGATGAAACGGCAAGCCTGGGCGAAGTATTGAGCCTGGCCATCAGTCATGAATTACCGGTTGCTTACCTGACCGACGGGCCGCGGATCCCGGATGATTTGCATCTGCCGCGCCGTCATCAGTTGGTCAGCCGGGCTGTCAGCGTGCAAATGCAGGAAGAACCCAGTGAGGAAGCGATGGCTGACATGTTTGCTGACCTCTACCACAGCCCGAACAAACGTGTCGGCTGAGGCAATATGAACACAGTGCAAAGTATCTACATCGATGGTCTGCCAGCAGTTCGCGCGGCCAAGTCATGTAGCCTGCGTCTAAGCAAGACAAGGTAAAGAAATAAAATGGGCAGCATGCATCCCGTACAGGTGATCGCGGTGACCGGCGGCAAAGGTGGCGTCGGGAAAACTAACGTGTCAGTGAATTTGTCCCTGGCCCTGGCAGAGCTTGGCCGTCGCGTCATGCTGCTGGATGCTGACCTGGGTCTGGCGAACGTTGACGTTCTGCTGGGACTGACGCCCAAACATACCCTGGCCGATGTCATCGAAGGCCGCTGTGAGCTGCGCGACGTACTGTTGCAAGGCCCCGGCGGGATTCGCATCGTGCCGGCCGCGTCCGGCACCCAGAGCATGGTGCACCTGAGCCCGGCGCAGCATGCCGGCCTGATTCAGGCGTTCAGCGACATTGGCGACAACCTCGACGTGCTGGTGATCGACACCGCCGCCGGGATCGGCGAGTCCGTGGTCAGCTTCGTGCGAGCAGCCCAGGAAGTGTTGCTGGTGGTGTGCGACGAACCGACCTCGATCACCGACGCCTACGCGCTGATCAAACTGCTCAACCGCGACTACGGCATGAACCGCTTCCGCGTGCTGGCCAACATGGCCCAAAGCCCGCAGGAAGGGCGGAATCTGTTCGCCAAGTTGACCAAGGTCACAGATCGCTTCCTCGATGTCGCCTTACAATACGTTGGCGCAGTTCCCTACGACGAGTGCGTACGCAAGGCCGTGCAAAAGCAGCGTGCGGTCTATGAAGCGTTCCCTCGTTCGAAGTGCGCATTGGCGTTCAAGGCTATTGCCCAGAAGGTCGATACCTGGCCGTTGCCCGCCAACCCGCGTGGGCATCTGGAGTTTTTCGTCGAGCGATTGGTGCATCAGACGAGCGCAGGACCGGTGCTATGACATCCAGCGGCTACAACCTTTACAAGAAGTCGGCACGTGACAGTCAAGTCGAATTGATCGAGCGCTATGCGCCCCTGGTCAAGCGCATTGCCTATCACTTGCTGGCGCGCCTGCCCGCCAGTGTCCAGGTCGAAGACTTGATCCAGGCCGGGATGATCGGCTTGCTCGAAGTGTCGACCAAATACGATGCGAGCAAGGGCGCAAGTTTCGAGACATACGCGGGTATTCGTATCCGTGGGGCCATGCTCGATGAAGTGCGTAAAGGTGATTGGGCGCCGCGTTCGGTACACCGCAATACGCGCATGGTAAGTGACGCAATTCGCTCAATTGAAGCAAAAACCGGTCGCGACGCTAAAGATCACGAAGTTGCGGCCGAACTCCAATTGAGTCTCGACGATTACTACGGGATTTTGAACGATACCTTGGGCAGCCGCCTGTTCAGTTTCGACGACCTTTTGCAGGACGGCGAACATGAAGGGCTGCACGAGGACGGCGCGAGTGCTCATCTCGAACCGTCACGCGATCTGGAAGATGAACGCTTCCAGACTGCGCTGGCGGACGCGATTGCCAATTTGCCGGAGCGTGAGCGACTGGTGTTGGCGCTGTACTACGACGAAGAGCTGAACCTCAAGGAAATCGGTGAGGTCCTGGGAGTCAGCGAATCGCGAGTCAGCCAGTTACACAGCCAGTGCGCGGCCCGCTTGCGGGGGCGTTTGGGAGAGTGGCGAGCGCGCTGACAGGCAGTGTGGGGACACTGCGAACGATACCGTCCAGGCGCTGCGCCCGGACGGGCTTGGCCCGTGGTGCGCCCCCGGTAGTCCTTTTTGTGTAACGCCTGTTGATTGATATGGCGCGCCCAGGTGCTGGGCGCGTTTAAGACTGCTTGGAGGTCGAATTGGACAAGAACATGAAAATCCTCATCGTTGATGACTTCTCAACGATGCGGCGGATCATAAAAAACCTGTTGCGTGACCTTGGGTTCACTAACACGGTCGAGGCGGATGACGGCATTACGGCGATTCCGATCCTCAACAGCGGGAGCATCGACTTTCTGGTAACGGACTGGAACATGCCGGGCATGACCGGTATCGATCTGCTGCGCCACGTGCGCGCGGATGAAAAACTGCGCAGCCTGCCTGTGCTGATGGTGACCGCTGAAGCCAAGCGTGAACAGATCATCGAAGCCGCCCAAGCCGGGGTTAACGGCTACGTGGTCAAGCCATTCACTGCACTGGCCTTGAAAGAGAAGATCGAAAAGATCTTCGAACGCATCGGTCATTGATGCTGCCACGGGGGAGCTATGGAGCATAAAGAATCATCGCAGGCCGACTTCGAGTCGACCCTGAAAAAACATGCCCACCAACTTGTCGAAAGCCTTGAAAAAGGCCAGTTCGGTGACGCGGTGCAGTTAATCCATGAGCTCAACCAGACCCGTGACCGCGGCCTGTACCAGGAAGTGGGCAAGCTCACGCGTGAGTTGCACAGTGCGATTGTCAATTTTCAGATTGACCCGCACATGCCCCAGGCCGAAGAAATCTCGCAGATCACGGATGCCACCGAACGCCTGTCCTATGTGGTCAGGCTGACTGAGGCGGCGGCCAACCGCACCATGGACCTGGTGGAAAACGCCACGCCTCTGGTCAACGGTATGGCCAGTGAAGCCAAGGCCCTGAGCACTGACTGGGGCCGGTTCATGCGTCGGGAAGTGGGCGCTGAAGAGTTTCGTGAACTGGCGCGTCGGGTCGAGGGCTTTTTGTCCCGCAGCGAGCAGGAAAACCGCACGGTTTCCAGCAACCTGAATGACATTCTGCTGGCCCAGGACTACCAGGACCTCACCGGTCAGGTGATCAAGCGCGTGACCCAACTGGTCACCGAAGTGGAAAGCAACCTGCTCAAACTGGTGTTGATGGCGGGCCAGGTCGACCGGTTTGCCGGCATCGAACATGACCGCGAAGCGATCCTTTCTGAAAAAGATCCACAAAAACACCTCGCCAAGGGTGAAGGTCCGCAGATTCATGCCGATAAACGTGAAGACGTTGTATCCGGGCAAGACGACGTAGACGATTTGCTGTCCAGTTTAGGCTTCTAAGGAGCACACCCATGAGCTTCGGCGCCGATGAAGAAATCCTTCAGGATTTCCTTGTAGAGGCCGGCGAAATTTTAGAGCAACTGTCCGAACAACTGGTCGAGCTGGAAAGCCGACCGGATGATGCGAACCTGCTCAATGCAATTTTTCGCGGTTTTCACACTGTAAAAGGGGGCGCCGGCTTCCTCCAGCTCCACGAGCTGGTGGAGTGCTGTCACATCGCCGAGAACGTGTTCGACATCCTGCGCAAGGGTGAGCGGCACGTCGACTCGGAACTGATGGACGTGATCCTGGAAGCGCTGGACGCGGTCAACGGCATGTTCAGTGAAGTGCGCGAACGTGCACCGATCACGGCCGCCACCCCGGAACTGCTGGCCGCCCTGGCGCGCCTGGCAGAACCTGCGGCCAATGCTCCGGTGGTTGAAGCGGTGGCTGAGCCTGTCGCCGAGCCTGCGGGCGACGTGACCGACAGCGAATTTGAACAACTGCTGGACTCGCTGAATGCCGTCAAGGCCGAAGCCGAAGCTCCGGCGGCCAGTGCGCCGGCCATGGTGCCGACCACTGAAGACATTACCGACGCCGAGTTCGAGTCATTGCTCGACCAGTTGCACGGCAAGGGCCAGTTTGCCCCGGACGCGGTGGCCGCAGCGCCAGCGCCTACGGAAGCCGCGGCGCCTGCCAGCAACGAAATCACCGATGACGAATTTGAAGCGTTGCTGGACCAGTTGCATGGCAAAGGCTCGTTTGTTGCCGATGCACTGCCGGAAGTTGCTGCAGCAGTCGCTGCACCTGCAGCACCCGCTGCTGCTGCCGCTGCACCGGCTGCCGATGGACTGATCTCCGATCACGAATTCGAAGCCCTGCTGGATGAACTGCATGGCAAGGGCAAGTTCACCGAAGTGGCCGGCGCTGCTGCACCGGCTGCTACAGCGGCCACTGCGGTTGCAACGCCGGCCCCGGTGGCCGCCAAGGCCGCTGCACCGGTGGCTGCAAAACCTGCACCGGCCCCAGCACCCGCGCGTGCCTCTGCTGCTCCGGCTCCGGACAAGCAACCAGCCAGTGAAGCCGAAACCACCGTGCGGGTTGATACCGCGCGCCTGGACGACATCATGAACATGGTCGGCGAACTGGTGCTGGTGCGTAACCGCCTGGTGCGCCTGGGCCTGAACAGCGGCGATGAGGCCATGCAAAAGGCCGTGTCGAACCTCGACGTGGTCACCGCCGACCTGCAAACCGCTGTCATGAAGACCCGGATGCAGCCGATCAAGAAAGTCTTCGGCCGCTTCCCGCGTCTGGTTCGCGACCTGGCACGCCAGCTCAAGAAAGAGATCAACCTGGAACTGGTGGGTGAAGAAACCGACCTCGACAAAAACCTTGTCGAGGCCCTGGCCGACCCGCTGGTCCACTTGGTGCGCAACGCCGTCGACCACGGCATCGAGTCCCCGGAGGAACGTGAAGCCTCGGGCAAGAACCGCCTGGGCAAAGTGATCCTGGCGGCCGAACAGGAAGGCGACCACATCCTGCTGTCGATCACCGATGACGGCAAAGGCATGGACCCGAATATCCTGCGAGGCATCGCGGTCAAGCGTGGCGTGATGGACAAGGACGCCGCCGACCGTCTCACCGACACCGAGTGCTACAACCTGATCTTCGCCCCGGGCTTCTCCACCAAGACCGAGATTTCCGACGTTTCGGGCCGTGGCGTGGGCATGGACGTGGTGAAGACCAAGATCAGCCAGCTCAACGGCTCGATCAACATTTACTCGACCAAGGGCCAGGGCTCGAAGATCGTCATCAAGGTGCCGTTGACCCTGGCGATCATGCCGACCCTGATGGTGATGCTGGGCAACCAGGCGTTCGCCTTCCCGCTGGTCAACGTCAACGAAATCTTCCACCTCGACCTGTCGCGCACCAACGTGGTGGACGGCCAGGAAGTGGTGATCGTGCGCGACAAGGCGTTGCCACTGTTCTACCTCAAGCGCTGGCTGGTGGCTTCGGCCAAGCATGAAGAGCAGCGCGAAGGCCATGTGGTGATTCTTTCCGTGGGCACCCAGCGTATCGGCTTTGTCGTCGATCAACTGGTGGGCCAGGAAGAAGTGGTCATCAAGCCTTTGGGCAAAATGCTGCAGGGAACCCCGGGCATGTCGGGTGCGACCATTACCGGTGACGGTCGGATCGCGCTGATTCTGGATGTTCCGAGCATGCTCAAGCGTTACGCCGCACGGCGTATTTGATTCGGCCCGGGCAGGGCGGTTGTCCCTCGCCCGGCCTAACGGAGTGTTTATGGTAGTCAAGGTCCTGGTGGTGGACGATTCAGGTTTCTTCCGCCGCCGCGTCTCGGAAATTCTTTCATCGGATTCCAATATCCAGGTGGTCGGTACGGCCACCAACGGCAAAGAGGCGATCGATCAGGCCATGGCCCTCAAGCCAGACGTGATCACCATGGACTACGAGATGCCGATGATGGACGGCATCACGGCGGTGCGGCACATCATGCAGCGCTGCCCGACTCCGGTGTTGATGTTCTCCTCGCTGACCCACGAAGGCGCCCGGGTCACCCTGGATGCGCTGGACGCCGGCGCGGTGGACTTCCTGCCGAAGAATTTCGAAGACATCTCGCGCAACCCCGAGAAGGTCAAGCAGATGCTCTGCGAGAAGGTGCACAGCATCTCCCGCAGTAACCGTCGCAGCCTGTTCAGTGCACCGGCGCCGGCACCTGTTACACCGCCCCCGGCAGCCCCGAGCACCTTTGGTCGCCCGGCGCCTGCGCCGGTTGCGCGTCCGGCCGCAGCGCCTGTGCGTACGGCTGCGCCCTCCGCGCATTCGCCTGCTCCCAAGCGCAAAGCCTACAAGCTGGTGGCCATCGGTACCTCCACCGGCGGCCCGGTTGCCTTGCAGCGGGTGTTGACCCAACTGCCGGCCAACTTCCCGGCGCCGATCGTGTTGATCCAGCACATGCCTGCCGCGTTCACCAAGGCCTTTGCCGAGCGCCTGGACAAGCTGTGCCGCATCAGCGTCAAGGAAGCCGAGGATGGCGACATCCTGCGCCCGGGTCTCGCGCTGCTGGCCCCTGGCGGCAAGCAGATGATGGTCGATGGCCGTGGCGCGATCAAAATCCTGCCGGGTGACGAGCGCCTGAACTACAAGCCGTGTGTGGATATCACCTTCGGTTCCGCAGCCAAGTCCTACGGCGACAAAGTTCTGGCGGTGGTGTTGACCGGCATGGGTGCCGACGGCCGCGAAGGCGCACGTTTGCTCAAGCAGGGCGGCAGCGCGATCTGGGCCCAGGATGAAGCCAGCTGCGTGATCTATGGCATGCCCATGGCCATCGTCAAAGCCGACCTGGCCGACGCCGTCTACAGCCTGGACGACATCGGCAAGCATCTGGTGGAGGCCTGCCTGTAATGGATGTATTGAGCCTGATTGGCATCATCATGGCGTTTGTCGCGATTATCGGCGGCAACTACCTCGAAGGCGGCCACCTGGGTGCCCTGGCCAACGGCCCGGCAGCGTTGATCGTGATCGGTGGCACCGTGGGCGCGGCCTTGCTGCAGTCGCCCATGAGTTCGTTCAAGCGCGCGATGCAGATCCTTATCTGGATTATTTTCCCGCCACGTGTCGACTTGCCGGGTGGCATCGACCGCGTGGTCAACTGGAGCCTCACGGCGCGCAAGGAAGGCCTGCTTGGCCTGGAAGGCGTGGCCGATGCCGAGCCCGACAGCTACGCACGCAAAGGCCTGCAATTGCTGGTGGACGGCGCCGAGCCGGAAGCGATTCGCAGCATCCTGGAAGTGGATTTCTACACCCAGGAAAGCCGCGACATCAACGCCGCCAAAGTCTTTGAAAGCATGGGCGGCTACGCGCCGACCATCGGCATCATCGGTGCGGTGATGGGCTTGATCCACGTGATGGGCAACCTGGCCGATCCGTCGCAACTGGGCAGCGGGATTGCCGTGGCGTTCGTCGCCACCATCTACGGTGTGGCCAGTGCCAACCTGGTGTTGTTGCCGGTGGCCAGCAAGCTCAAGTCGATCGCCATGCGCCAGTCGCGTTATCGCGAGATGTTGCTGGAAGGCATCCTCTCGATTGCCGAGGGTGAAAACCCACGCTCCATCGAATTGAAGCTCCAGGGCTTCATGGATTGATGGTCATGAACCCTGTAGGAGCGAGCTTGCTCGCGAAAAACCCGAGAACAACGCGTTCATCCAGGATGCCCGCGTTATCGTTGACGATTTTCGCGAGCAAGCTCGCTCCTACAGGTGATTCGTTTTGTCGAGGTAGTCGCCTGTGAGCCGTCGCCGCCGCGAGCCTGAAGAACACGTCAACCATGAACGCTGGCTGGTGTCCTACGCCGACTTCATTACGCTGTTGTTCGCGTTTTTTGTGGTGATGTACTCCATTTCCTCGATCAACGAAGGCAAGTACAAAGTCATTTCCCAGGCGCTGATCGGCGTGTTCAACGACGCTGACCGCGCCCTCAAGCCGATCCCGATCGGCGAAGAACGCCCCAAGACCGTGACCCCGGCCAAACCGCTGGTCAACGACAGTGATGAAACCGCCGCCGGCATCGGTGGCACCAGCGACCCGCTGAAAAGCATCGCCGATGACATCAGCGCAGCCTTTGGCGACCTGATCAGCTCCAACCAGATGACCGTGCGCGGCAATGAGTTGTGGGTGGAAATCGAGCTTAATTCCAGCCTGCTGTTCGCCAGCGCCGATGCGATGCCCAGCGACCAGGCGTTCACCATCATCGACAAGGTGGCGGCGATCCTGAAGCCGTTTGAAAACCCGGTCCACGTTGAAGGGTTTACCGACAACCTGCCGATCAGCACGGCGCAGTATCCGACCAACTGGGAGCTGTCTTCGGCCCGCGCGGCGAGTATTGTGCGGATGCTGGCGATGCAGGGCGTGAACCCCGGGCGCCTGGCGTCGGTGGGGTACGGCGAGTTCCAGCCAGTGGCCAATAACGCCACGGCAGAAGGCCGTGCGCGTAACCGTCGGGTGGTGCTGGTGGTGTCGCGCAACCTCGATGTGCGCCGCAGCCTGACCGGTACCGGCACCGCCAATGCAACACCGGATGCCGCCTTGAAGCGGGCTGGCACACAAACTGCACCAGCGCCCGTAAAGGCGCCGGTTCGCGGGAGTGCCGTCAATTCTCCGTCACCGGCTCTATAACCCTATGCAATTTCTCGGTCGAGCCTGTGCCTGCCGGGAGGAACAATCCGAATGAGAGTCTGGGCAGTTGCCAATCAAAAGGGTGGTGTCGGTAAAACCACCACTTCCATCGCCTTGGCCGGCTTGCTGGCAGAGGCCGGCAAGCGTGTGGTCGTGGTCGACCTGGACCCCCACGGCTCCATGACCAGCTATTTCGGCTACGACCCGGATGCCCTGGAGCACAGTTGCTACGACCTGTTCCTGCACAAGGGCAGTGTGCCGGCGGATTTGCCGGGCCAACTGATGCTGCCTACCAGTAATGAAAAGATCTCGTTGCTGCCGTCGAGCACCGCCCTGGCTACCCTTGAGCGCCAGTCTCCGGGGCAGAGCGGCCTGGGCCTGGTGATCGCCAAGACCCTGGCGCAGCTGTGGCAGGACTTCGACTACGCGATCATCGACAGCCCGCCTTTACTGGGCGTGCTGATGGTCAACGCCCTGGCCGCCAGTCAACAGCTGGTGATCCCGGTGCAGACCGAGCACCTGGCCGTCAAAGGCCTGGAACGCATGGTCAGCACCCTGGCGATGATCAACCGCTCGCGCAAACAGGCGTTGCCGTTCAGCATCGTGCCGACCCTGTTTGACCGCCGTACCCAGGCGTCCCTCGGCACCTTGCGGGTATTGCGCGACGCCTATCCGGACACCATCTGGCAAGGCTACATCCCGGTGGACACGCGCCTGCGGGATGCGAGCCGGGCAGGGCTGACGCCTTCGCAGTTCGACGGCAAGAGCCGTGGCGTGCTGGCATATCGGGCGTTGCTCAAGCACCTGTTGTCCCAGCAACTTGTGGCGCAGGTGGCGTGATGATCATTGTAGGAGCCTGGCTTGCCAGCGATGCAGACGCCGCAGTTTTCGCGACAAAACCGGCTCTCGATTCAAGTCCGGACACCCACAGGCCGATAACCTCTAAATACAGGGTTGATGGGGCTTGCGCGTGGGCATACAGATGAACCGTCCCGTTGATTTCAAGACCCGGCCGCAACTGGCGCTGGAGTCCTACCTGGACGCCTTGCTCCAGGACGCGACCGAGGAAATGCCGGAACCGATTCTGATCCTCGATGAAGTCATCGAGCCTGAACCTGCGGCCCTGGACGAGTTTCAACTGGCGGTCCTGGAAGAGCAGGCCCGAGATGCGTTGGTGGTCCCCGTAGCGGTTCCGGCACCGGTTGCCGTGCCCGTGCCCGTGCCTGTTGCGCCTGTGGTGATCGCGCCCGTGGTGGTCGAGCCGGTGGTTGAGGTTCATCTCCCGCCGAGCATCACGCCGCCGCCGGTACAGGGCGATGGTCGGCCGGCGTGGGCCGCCGAGCCGTTCGAATGTTTGCTGTTCGACGTCGCCGGGTTGACCCTGGCGGTGCCGCTGGTGTGCCTGGGCTCGATCTACTCCCTGGAAGGCCAGGAGTTGACGCCGCTGTTTGGCCAGCCGGAATGGTTCCTCGGGATCCTGCCGAGCCAACAGGGCAACTTGAAGGTATTGGACACTGCGCGTTGGGTGATGCCTGACCGCTATCGGGATGATTTCCGCCAGGGCCTGCAATACGTTATTTCGGTCCAGGGCTACGAGTGGGGGCTGGCAGTGCATCAGGTCAGTCGCTCATTGCGCCTGGACCCGAACGAAATCAAATGGCGCAGCCACCGGGGCCAGCGGCCATGGCTGGCGGGCACCGTGATCGAACACATGTGCGCGTTGCTGGATGTCGCCGAACTGGCGGAGCTGATTGCCAGCGGCGCGGTAAAAGCGATGTCGCTCAACAAACGCACTTGATAACAAGCAGCAGCGCTACGGCGCTGCCCAAGAACACACACCGTAACCAACGGTATTTGAAGGGGTCTGGAGTATGAACAAATCAGCGTCCGCACAAGGTCTGGTGGATGATCCAATCCTGCAATGGGTCACCTTCAAGCTGGACAACGAGTCCTACGGCATCAACGTGATGCGTGTGCAGGAAGTGCTGCGCTACACCGAAATCGCTCCGGTTCCGGGTGCCCCAAGCTACGTGCTGGGCATCATCAACCTGCGCGGTAACGTTGTAACTGTGATCGACACCCGCCAGCGTTTTGGCCTCGTGCCGACCGAAGTCAACGACAACACCCGCATCGTGATCATCGAAGCCGACAAGCAAGTGGTCGGGATCATGGTCGACAGCGTGGCGGAAGTGGTTTACCTGCGCCAATCTGAAGTCGAGACCGCGCCGAACGTCGGCAACGAAGAATCGGCCAAGTTCATCCAGGGTGTCTGCAACAAGAACGGCGAGCTGCTGATTCTGGTTGAGCTGGACAAGATGATGAGCGAAGAAGAATGGCAGGATCTGGAGAATATCTGATTGTTCCTTGAGGTAGCGGTGATCGTCCTGGCCATCCTATGGGCCGGGACCTTGGGCTTCCTGCTGCGCTACGTGCGCCAGCAACGGGAATTGGCCATGCAACAGGCCGAGCGCGACGCCGTGCGCGACCGGCGCATCCTGGAACTGGTCAAGCGGGTCGACCACTTCCAGCAGAGCGCGGTACGTGTAGGGGATGAAGTGCACGAACTGCGTTCGGTGCTGGCGCCGTTGCCGGACAAGCTGTCTGCGCTGGAGCAGCGTGACCCGTCGAGCCTGTCATTCGCCCAGGCGGCGAAGCTGGTAGGTATGGGCGCGACGGTGGATGAGCTGACCCAGTCCTGCGGGTTGACCCAGGCTGAAGCGCAGTTGATGAGCCGGTTGCACAAGGACAGCTGAAGGTTACGAGCGGCAAGCAGGTTTGCTTGCCGCTTATAGCTGATGCCGGTTGCTCAGCCATTCGGCCATGGTCGAGTCTTCGAGCGCATATTCACCACGGTTGGCTTTCCAGACCAACTCCTTCTCCCGCAGCACTTCCAGCGCTTTCTGAACGTTTGGCGTGCTTGCGTTCGGCTCGACCTGGGCCAACTCCAATTTGCGGTTCACGTCCTGGAAGGTTTTTTCCGCAAAAGGCGAGAACGCTTGCTTGCCCAGGGTTCGTTCACCCATCACTTCCAGCACCGCTTGTTGCAAGGGTGACAGGTCGTTGTAGGCGCTCTCGTAGTCGCTCCAGATTCCGGCCTGGTGATTCAGTGCCCCGGTCCTCAGCAACTCGCCAAGATTGCTGGCTTCGCCAAGACCCACGCTGACTTCGGTCAACAGTTTGTTGAGCATCTCCGGGCGCCGGCCGACGAGCTGGAACGCATAGTCCATATCCTCAAGGTTGAACTGGTTGGTCGCGGCCAGGCGCTGGTTCCACAGGTCCGTCACGAACTCCACAAAGTCGCGGCTCAGCAACGGGAATGGTGTGATGTGGGCGCCGAAAAACGGTTGTTTGCTCTTGAGTACCAGGTTGGCCAGTTTGTCGCGGCTGGATCCGGTGAAGACCAGGCGCAGGCCATCTGTGGTATTGCTGCCGTTGAGATGGTCCCGTGCAGCCTTGAGCGCGAACATTGCGTTCACGCCACCCTCGCTGTTGAGGGCGTGCTGGGCTTCGTCGACGATCAGCACGATCATCTGCCCCGAGACCTGGTGCAGCACGTCCAGCGCATGGGTGAGCGTGGTGCCGGAGGGCAATTGAGGTTTGGTGAAATCCCAACTCAAGGTGCGCAGCAGGCTGATCTTCTCGATACCGGCCTTCTTGGCCGCTTTGCTCACTGCGCTTTCGAACTCGCCCAGGGCTTTGCCGATGGCCCCGGAGATCAGCTCGGCGGGGTCGATTTCGCGGTTCATCCAGAGGTCCACGTACACCGGCAGCCAGCCTCGGGCCTTGCATTCGGGGATGAGGTCGTTACGCAGGAACGTACTCTTGCCCGTACGACGAGGCGCAGCGAGGAACATCCCGGAGCTGTAATCGGCAAATGACTCGCCCGCCAAATCACGGGCCAGCGCTTCGGCGAGTAGCTTTCGACTGAGGATCGGGCGGGTAGGGCTCATGGGTTTTATCCTGAACTATCGGGTTCGGGATAATCTATACCTTGAAAGATATAATTGCTATACACCGACGTTTACAGACACTGATCATTCCCACGCTCTGCGTGGGAATGCATCCCGTGACGCTCCGCGTCATCACTGCGCAAGACTTGAACTTTGCATCGCCAGTTGGACGCGGAGCGTCCGAGGCCGCGTTCCCACGCAGAGCGTGGGAACGATCAGGCCACATTAATAATCGTCGCCTCTTTCCGTCACATCCCGCTCTACCGGCCCTGCATCCGGGTCATAACCCACCGGGAACTTGCCCTTCAACGTCCAGGCAAACGCGATGATCTCGGCGACGGTGCGGTACAACTCTGCCGGGATGCTGTCGCCCAATTCCATGCGCGCCAGTAATTTGACCAGCTCGGCATTTTCGTAGATCGGGACTTCGTTTTCCCGGGCCAGCTTGAGGATGGCTTCGGCCAGGGCGTCGTCGCCCTTGGCCGTCAGGGTCGGTGCTTGTTGCCCGTCGTATTTGAGGGCAATGGCCTGGCGGGGCGGGTTGGGGTTTTTCATGCGGTTTCATCCACCCAGCGTTGTTCCAGTCCGGTTTTCGGGCCGCGCGGCGGGGTGCCGAGGTGGCAGTCCAGGTCGCCGACGTTGAGCCCAGACGACACCAGGCGCTCGCGCAGGCTACCCAAGTGGCTTTCGATCAGGCTGGCGGTGAACGGGCGGCTCGCCCACAGTTGACTCGACAGCTTGCCCTGGCTCAGTTGCGCCTGAACCTGCAACGGGCCCAGAGGCTCCATGTCGAGGGCCATTTCCACGCGCCAGAGCATTTGCTTGGGGTCCTTGGTGTCCTTGCGTTCCGGCTGATCCTTGTCGGGGGCCGGTTCTTCACGCTGGAACTTGACCTGCAACGGCACGATGTCCTGCAAGGTACGCATTGGGATTTCCAGCTGCCAGGTGGTCAAGAGCTTGCCATCGGCGGTGGTACCGGTTTGTTCCAGGCTCGACAGCTGATGGCTTTGCAAGCGGGAAATGGCGCCGGCGGCCAGGCGCAGCAGGTTTTCCAGGTCGCTCTCACCTTCCAGGCGTTGCATCAGCCGATCCGGCAGCGGAAAGCCAGCGGGTGCTTGGCGGGCGCCGACCTGGCCGAGGGTGCCCAGCGGGCTGCGCACGAAGCTGGGCAGCAGTTGCGCCAGGGTGTTGGCGGCCAGGATCGCGTTGAGGTTGGTGCTGGCGGGCAGGTTAGGCAGCAGGTCGGCGACGAAGCGCAGCAGGGCGCCTTTCATGTCCAGCGGCGGTATCTGCGGGTTTTGCCCGGCGAGCAGCTTGGCTTCCAGGAATGTGCCGCTGTTCTGGATCAGTTGCGCGAGTACCTTGGGATTGCTGGCTTGGGCCAGGTCGGGCAGGCTCGCCAGCAATCGCTCGGCGGCGGCACGCAAATCGACTGAGGTGCTGTCGCTACGGGTCGCCGGCAGGCTTTGCAACGCGGTGAACACCACGTCCAGCGAACCCTGGCGGCTTTGTTGGGTGGAGAGTTGTTGGGCCACGGCCAGTTGGTCCTGGCGCCCGCTCAGGGGCACAAAGCTCAAGGTCTGGGCACTTTGCACCACGGCACTGAGCAGGCTGCCGATGCGCAATGGCTGCGGGCTTTCGACGGTCAGGGTCGCGCCGCTGAGGACGTTATTGAGCACCGACACCAGCGAGCGATACACCACCGGCTGGTTGGCGCCCTGGGGCAGCGCCTGGGTGGTCAGCACCTTGCCTTGCAGCAGCGTGCCCACCGGCAGTTGGCTGGTGTCGATGCGTGTCAGCGCGGCGACGCTGGAACTCAACGCCTGCTGAAGGCTGATGGACAAGTTGCCCGACGACGTCTGGCTGACCTCCACCTGGGTGCCCAGCGGCAGCGGCTGGCTGCTGCTGGCCTGCACCAGGGTTTGCCGGCCGCCTTCCAGGGTCAGCTTGAGCAGCAACTGAAACGCATCGCCGCCTTGTTTAAGTGCCAGCACCTCGGCGTTCACGGTTTTACCGGGGTCAATCAGGCCGGTCTGCGGCTCCAGCAGTTTCAGCAGCTCACCCGTCGCAGGCGCGGGCGCAGGCCCGGCCGGCAGCGTGGGAGGAAGCGTGGGAAGATTGATCTCACCGGTCATCGTGCGCGCCGTCTCAAGGGAAATTGCCCTCTTTAGAGTAGGGCATCACATGTATAATGCCGCCCGTCTTCAAAGAGAGCGGTATAAACATCACAACTATTTGATCCAGCTCTCTAAAATCGGTCGCCAAAGCAGTTAATGTGCATCTCTTTAACGGCCGTTCCACCGCCGACTTGAACCGTAAAGGCCCGCGATCTCTTGACCAGCCCTCTTCTAGAAGCCGTAGCGCTCGCCTGTGAACGTGACCTGCGGATGCTGTTCGAACACCTCGAACTGCGTCTGGCGGGCGGCGACATGGTGCAAGTCAGCGGCCCCAACGGCAGCGGCAAGACCAGCCTGTTGCGGCTGTTGGCCGGCCTGATGCAGCCGACGGCGGGCGAAGTGCGGCTCAATGGCAAACCGTTGCACGAGCAACGCACCGAGCTGGCGCGCAACCTGATCTGGATCGGCCACGCCGCCGGGATCAAGGATGTGCTCACCGCCGAAGAAAACCTCAGCTGGCTCAGCGCCCTGCATCATCCCGCGAGCCGCGAAGCGATCTGGCAGGCCCTCGCCGCCGTTGGCCTGAAGGGTTTTGAAGACGTTCCCTGTCACACCCTGTCCGCCGGGCAACAGCGCCGCGTGGCCCTGGCCCGTTTGTATCTGGGCGGCCCGCCGCTATGGATTCTCGACGAACCCTTCACCGCCCTCGACAAACAAGGCGTCGCTCAGCTGGAAGAACACCTCGCCGCCCATTGCGAGCAGGGCGGCATGATTGTCCTTACGACTCACCACACGTTGACGCGCATTCCCGCCGGTTACCGCGACCTCGACCTGGGCCGGTGGGCGGTATGAGTGTTTTTGCCCTGCTGGTCGCCCGCGAAGCGCGGTTACTCTGTCGCCGCCCGGCCGAATTGGCCAACCCGCTGGTGTTCTTCGCGATTGTGATCGCGCTGTTCCCCTTGGCGGTGGGCCCCGAGACTAAACTGTTGCAAACCTTGTCTCCGGGACTGGTCTGGGTGGCGGCACTTTTGTCGGTCCTGCTCTCGCTGGACGGGCTGTTTCGCAGTGATTTTGAAGATGGTTCCCTTGAACAGTGGGTCCTTTCGTCGCACCCCCTGCCACTTCTGGTATTGGCCAAGGTACTGGCACACTGGGTGTTTTCCGGCCTGGCGCTGGTATTGCTCGCGCCGTTGCTGGCGATGATGCTGGGATTGCCCACCGAGTGCCTGCCGGTGTTGCTCCTTTCCTTGTTGCTTGGCACGCCGGTACTCAGTCTACTGGGCGCCGTGGGTGCGGCGCTGACGGTCGGTTTGAAACGCGGCGGCCTGTTGTTGGCCCTGCTGATTTTGCCTTTGTATATCCCGGTGTTGATCCTGGGCAGCGGCGCTTTGCAAGCCGCGCTCCAGGGTATGCCGGCGACCGGTTACCTCCTGTGGCTTGGCAGCCTGGCCGCCCTGGCGGTAACCCTGACACCCTTTGCTATAGCGGCTGGCCTGAAGATCAGCGTCGGCGAATAATGAGGTCTGACCGAGCATTGTCTTGGTCAGTAAAGACCCTAAGCTTCTTGCCACGACAAGAAGCAACCGTGATGGAAACAGCATGAACTGGACCTGGTTTCACAAGCTCGGCTCGCCCAAATGGTTTTACGGCATCAGTGGCAAACTGCTGCCGTGGTTGAGCATCGCCGCTGTATTGCTGATCGGCATCGGCCTGGTCTGGGGCCTGGCCTTCGCGCCGCCGGACTACCAGCAAGGCAACAGCTTTCGCATCATCTACATTCACGTTCCCGCCGCGATGCTGGCCCAGTCCTGCTACGTGATGCTGGCGGTGTGCGGCATTGTCGGCCTGGTGTGGAAGATGAAGCTGGCGGACGTTGCCCTGCAATGCGCCGCGCCCATCGGTGCCTGGATGACCGCCGTGGCGCTGGTCACCGGCGCGATCTGGGGCAAGCCGACCTGGGGTTCGTGGTGGGTCTGGGACGCGCGACTCACCTCGATGCTGATTCTGCTGTTCCTGTATTTCGGCCTGATTGCCCTGGGCAACGCCATCAGCAACCGTGACAGCGCCGCCAAGGCCTGCGCGGTGCTGGCGATTGTCGGCGTGATCAACATCCCGATCATCAAATACTCGGTGGAGTGGTGGAACACCCTGCACCAGGGCGCCACCTTCACCCTCACCGAAAAGCCGTCAATGCCCGTGGAAATGTGGGCGCCGCTGCTGCTGATGGTGTTGGGGTTCTACTGTTTTTTCGGCGCCGTGCTGCTGATGCGCATGCGCCTCGAAGTGCTCAAGCGTGAAGCCCGCACCAGTTGGGTCAAGGCCGAAGTGCAAAACAGCCTGGGAGCCCGTGGATGAGCTTCAACTCTTTCAGTGATTTTCTCGCCATGGGCCATCACGCCCTGTATGTCTGGACGGCCTATGGCATCTGCCTGGCGGTGCTGGCCCTCAACGTCGCCGCGCCGATCCTGGCCCGCAAGCGTTACCTGCAACAAGAGGCGCGTCGTTTGCGCCGGGAGACCGAAAAGTGAATCCGCTGCGTAGAAAGCGTCTGTTGATCATCCTGGCCATCATGGCCGGTGTCGGCATTGCCGTGACCCTGGCCCTGAGTGCCCTGCGGGAGAACATCAACCTGTTCTACACCCCGACCCAGATCGCCAACGGCGAAGCGCCGCTGGACACGCGAATCCGTGCCGGTGGCATGGTCGAGAAGGGCTCGCTGCAACGTTCCGGCGACTCCCTGGACGTGAAATTCATCGTCACCGACTTCAACAAATCCGTGACCATCACCTACCGCGGCATCCTCCCGGACCTGTTCCGCGAAGGGCAGGGCATCGTCGCCCTCGGCAAGCTCAACGCCGACGGCGTGGTAGTGGCCGATGAAGTGCTGGCCAAGCACGATGAAAAATACATGCCGCCGGAAGTCACCAAGGCCCTCAAAGACAGCGGCCAATCCGCCCCGACCCCCGCCAAGGAGGGCTAAGTCATGACGTCCGCATTGTTTATTCCAGAGCTGGGCCAGTTGGCGATGATTCTCGCCCTGTGCTTCGCCATCGTCCAGGCCGTGGTCCCGTTATTGGGTGCCTGGCGGGGTGACCGCCTGTGGATGAGCCTGGCCCAGCCGGCTGCCTGGGGCCAGTTCGCCTTTTTGCTGTTCGCCTTCGGTTGCCTGACCTACGCCTTCATGACCGATGACTTTTCCGTCGCCTACGTCGCCAACAATTCCAACAGCGCCTTGCCCTGGTATTACAAGTTCAGCGCCGTGTGGGGGGCCCACGAAGGTTCATTGTTGCTGTGGGCGTTGATCCTCGGCGGCTGGACCTTTGCCGTATCGGTGTTCTCCCGCCAGTTGCCGCAAGTCATGCTGGCCCGGGTGCTGGCGGTGATGGGCATGATCAGCATCGGCTTCCTGCTGTTCCTGATCATGACCTCCAACCCGTTCACCCGCATCCTGCCGCAGATCCCGGTAGACGGCCACGACCTCAACCCGCTGCTGCAAGACATCGGTCTGATCGTGCACCCGCCGATGCTCTACATGGGGTATGTCGGTTTCTCGGTCGCCTTCGCCTTCGCCATCGCCGCCTTGCTCGGCGGGCGTCTCGACGCGGCCTGGGCGCGCTGGTCGCGGCCATGGACCATCGTCGCCTGGGCGTTCCTCGGCATCGGCATCACCCTGGGCTCATGGTGGGCCTACTACGAACTCGGCTGGGGCGGCTGGTGGTTCTGGGACCCGGTGGAAAACGCCTCCTTCATGCCATGGCTGGTGGGCACGGCGCTGATTCACTCGCTGGCAGTCACTGAAAAACGCGGCGTGTTCAAAAGCTGGACCGTATTGCTGGCCATCGCCGCGTTTTCCCTGAGCCTGCTGGGTACGTTCCTGGTGCGTTCCGGCGTGCTGACATCGGTTCACGCGTTTGCCTCCGACCCGGAGCGCGGCGTGTTCATCCTGATCTTCCTGCTGTTCGTGGTGGGCGGCTCGTTGACGTTGTTTGCGTTGCGCGCGCCAGTGGTCAAGAGCCATGTCGGCTTCAACCTCTGGTCCCGGGAAACCCTGCTGCTGGGCAATAACCTGGTGCTGGTGGTGGCGGCTTCGATGATCCTGCTCGGCACCCTGTACCCGCTGGCTCTGGATGCCCTGAGCGGCGCCAAACTGTCCGTCGGCCCGCCGTATTTCAACGCACTGTTCATCCCGTTGATGGCGCTGTTGATGGTGGTGATGGCGGTCGGCATGCTGGTGCGCTGGAAAGACACCCCGGTGAAATGGCTGGTGGGCATGCTCGCGCCGGTACTGCTCGGCAGCGCCGCGCTGGCCGTGATCGCCGGTATTGCCTACGGCGACTTCAACTGGGCCGTGCTCGCCACCTTCATGCTGGCTGCCTGGGTGTTGCTGGCCGGCGTACGTGACCTGATCGACAAGACCCGCCACAAAGGTTTGATCAAAGGCCTGCCGACCATGACCCGCAGCTACTGGGGCATGCAGGTTGCGCATATCGGCATCGCCGTGTGTGCGTTGGGCGTGGTGTTGTCCAGCCAGAACAGTGCCGAGCGCGACCTGCGCCTGGCCCCCGGCGAGTCCATGGACCTGGCCGGTTACCACTTCATTTTCGAAGGCGCCAAGCACTTCGAAGGCCCCAACTTCACCTCAGACAAAGGCACCGTACGCGTCGTGCGCAACGGTAAGGAAATCGCGGTGCTGCACCCGGAAAAACGCCTGTACACCGTGCAAAGCTCGATGATGACCGAAGCCGGGATCGACGCCGGTTTCACCCGCGACCTCTACGTCGCCCTGGGTGAACCACTGGGCGATGGCGCCTGGGCCGTGCGGGTCCACGTCAAACCGTTTGTGCGCTGGATCTGGTTCGGCGGCCTGCTCACCGGGTTCGGTGGTTTGCTGGCAGCAATGGACCGGCGCTACCGGGTCAAGGTCAAGAGCCGGGTGCGTGAAGCCCTCGGCCTGCAAGGAGCGGCGGTATGAAGCGTTGGTTGATGGTGTTACCGCTGGCGGCGTTTCTGGTGGTGGCGGTGTTCCTGTATCGCGGGCTGTACCTGGACCCGGCCGAGTTGCCGTCGGCCATGATCGGCAAGCCATTCCCGGCGTTCTCGCTGCCGACCGTGCAGGGCGACAAAACCCTGACCCAGGCTGACTTGCTGGGCAAACCGGCGCTGGTCAATGTGTGGGGCACCTGGTGCATTTCCTGCCGCGTCGAGCATCCGGTGCTGAACAAACTGGCGGAGAAGGGCGTGGTGATCTACGGCATCAACTACAAGGACGACAACGCTGCCGCCCTGAAGTGGCTGGCGGAATTCCACAACCCGTACCAGTTGGATATCCGCGACGAAGACGGCAACCTCGGCCTGAACCTCGGCGTATACGGCGCCCCGGAAACCTTCTTCATCGATGCCAAGGGCGTGATCCGCGACAAATACGTAGGCGTGATCGACGAAGTGGTGTGGCGCGAGCAACTGGCCGCCAAGTACCAGGCGCTGGTGGATGAGGCCAAGCCATGAAGCGTTGGTTAGCCGCCGCTGTATTGGGCTTGAGCATGGTCGGCGTGGCTCACGCCGCCATCGACACTTACGAGTTTGCCAAGGACGGTGACCGCGAGCGTTTTCGCGAATTGACCAAGGAACTGCGCTGCCCCAAGTGCCAGAACCAGGACATCGCCGACTCCAACGCACCGATCGCCGCCGACCTGCGCAAAGAGATTTTCCGCATGCTCGGCGAGGGCAAGGACAATCAGCAGATCATCGACTTCATGGTCGATCGCTACGGTGACTTCGTGCGCTACAAGCCGGCGCTCACCGGCAAGACCGCGTTGCTGTGGTTCGGCCCGGCCGGGTTGTTGCTCGCCGGTGTCGTGGTGATGGCGGTGATTGTGCGCCGCCGTCGTGTCGCCCCGGCCGATGGCTCGGACTCGCTTTCCGTCGATGAGCGTCAACGCCTCGACCAACTGCTGGACAAAAAAACTGATGATTGATTTCTGGCTCGCAGCCGGTCTGCTGCTTCTGATTGCCCTGAGTTTCCTGCTGATCCCGGTGTTACGCGGCCGCCGTGCCCAGCGTGAAGAAGATCGCACCGCGCTGAACGTGGCGCTGTATCAAGAACGCGTGGCGGAACTGCAAACCCAGCAGTCCGAAGGCGTGCTGGATGCGGCCCAACTGGACAGCGGGCGCGCTGAAGCGGCCCGTGAGTTGCTGGCGGATACCGAAGGGGTGGAAAAGCCTCGGGAGTCGCGCCTCGGCAAACCCTTGCCGTTGCTCGCGGCCTTTCTGGTGCCGGTGCTGGGCGTGGCGCTGTACCTGCATTATGGGGCCAGCGACAAGGTCGAACTGACCCGCGAATTCTCCCAGCCGCCGGTGTCCATGGAAGACATGACCCGCCGCCTGGAGCGCGCCGCCGCGGCCCAGCCGGACTCGCCCGAAGGCCTGTACTTCCTCGGTCGCGCCTACATGGCTCAGGACCGTTCCGCCGATGCGGCCAAAGTCTTCGAACGCACCGTGGCTTTGGCCGGCCGCCAGCCCGAGTTGCTCGGGCAGTGGGCCCAGGCCCAGTACTTTGCCGACAACAAACAGTGGTCGCCCAAGGTCCAGGCCTTGACCGACGAAGCACTGAAACTCGACCCGAAAGAAGTCACCAGCCTCGGCCTGCTGGGCATCGCCGCCTTTGAAGGCCAGCGTTACCAGGAAGCGATCAACTACTGGAACCGCCTGCTGGCGCAACTGCCGCCGGAAGACAACTCCCGGGCCGCGCTGCAAGGCGGGATCGACCGTGCGGCCGAGAAGCTCAAAGAGAGCGGCGGTAGCGTGGCACCAGTGAAGGCACAAAAGCAGATGCAAGTGCGTGTGGACCTGGCGGCGGATGTGAAGGCCAAGGCCTTGCCGACCGACAGCGTGTTCATCTTCGCCCGTGCCGTCAAAGGCCCACCGGCGCCATTGGCGGCCAAGCGCGTGACCGTGGCCGACCTGCCGATCACCGTCGAACTGGGCGACAGCGATGCGATGATGCCGCAGTTGAAACTGTCCAACTTTCCCGAAGTCCAACTGGTTGCGCGCATATCCCGGGCAGGTGTTCCGACCACTGGCGAGTGGATCGGCCGCAGCCAACCCCTGGCCAGCAGCACCACTGCGCTGCAGCAGCTGACCATCGACAGTCCGGATAAATAATTCGAGGAAATGCCCATGACCGCCATCGCTCGTATCACCCTGCTCAGCCTGGTATTGGGGTTGAGTGCTTGTGCGGTCCACCGGCCTCCGTCGCCCACCGGGCCGACCATTCCACCGACAGGGCCGTCGACCCAGCCGAGCACACAGCCGAGCACACAGCCAGGCACCCAGCCTTCGGGCCCGGTGATCAAACCGTCGAAGCCAGTGCCGAGCTCCTCGCCGACCTTCGCTCCGCCACCGGGTGCGGCCAGCCACTGGGACGGCAAGATGCAGGTGTACGTGCTGGATGAGCAGGCCGATACGTTCTACCGCCAGCGCACTTACTACCGCTGGAGCAACGGCTGGAGCCGCTCCATCAGCCCGAACGGGCCTTGGGAAGAGACCGATGTCCATGGCGTACCGCCGGGGTTGAGCAAGCAGTACGCGCAATGAATTTGGCTGTTTATCGGGACTGATACTGACCCTATAAGGTCGTTTATTTAAACGACCTTATATGCGCGGCGAGTTCAGCGAGTTCACCGTCATCTGCCCTGTTTGAGTCGTGTGAGGAAATATAACCCTCATACACCTCATAGAACTTGTCCACCCGTGAGCTGATCTTTTTGAATGTGCTGTCTTGGCCGGTGCCATGCATTGGAAATAACTTGGCGTGTAGATGGTCAACCCCGTATCCCTCCAGGATCAACCCGGTACGGGCGACATCTGGCAAGGATTTATCAATCAGTAGCGCGGTTTTTTTGGCTGCAACAATGAGTTCGCACAGCGTCGAGTCCGACTGATTGAATGCGTAACTGTCATGGTGAGTTTTTGGGATGACTACCGTAAAGCCCGGCGTGTTTGGGAAGATTGATAGGAACGACATGTGCCTGTCGTCTTCCCATATGACATGCGAAGGGGATACTCCTTGAACGATGTCGCAAAAAATACAGCTCATTCTATCTATCTCTCTCATGGGTCGGAATAGTACTTCGTGATGAGATATAGCCCGGTTGTTCTAGCCATGCAAAATAAACCGAAAATTTCCGAAGTTTCCTAGGACTGGTACGGGATAAGTCAGATGTTTACTGTTGTTCGCGGTTTTCATACGTCGTTATCGGAGTATTCCCTCGATAGCGTCAGGCCCGTTCCCTTGCGCGGTGCGGGGCACTGAGCCAATGGATTACCCCGGCGATCACCCCCAGCGCCACCCCAAACTCGACAATCCCCGTCCAGCCCAACCGTGCCATCAACCAGCCGCTGACCGCTGCCCCCACCGCGCCGCCAAAAAACGTCGCCGTCATGTACAAACTGTTGATGCGGCCCTGAGCTTTCGGGTCCACCGCAAACGCTCGCGTCTGGTTGGAAACCAAGCCCGACTGCACCCCGATGTCCAGCACGATCACCCCCAGCACCAGCAAGATAATCGAAGTCTCCGCACCCGCCAGCAGCAGGAATGCCAGAGTCACAATCCCGATACTCGCCCCAATCACCTTGCGTGAACCTAACCGGTCAGAAGCCCGTCCACCGAGCGACGCTGCCAACGCACCTGCCGCCCCGATAATTCCGAAGCCACCGGCCCAGGCACTGCCCAACTGCCATGGCCCGTGGGCCAACAGCGCCGCCAGATTCACCCAGAACGCATTGAAGCAAGCCCACAACAACGCCTGCACCATCATCGATTGGCGAATCGGGCTGTTGTCGCGCATCAGCGGCCACAGCGAAGCCAGCAGGCGAGGGTAGGACAGGTTGGTGCTGGGCACGCCCCGTGGCAGCAGCTTAGCGGCGGCGATCCACACGGGCATCATGAAGGCCGCTTCCATCGCGTAAACCGCCCGCCAGCCATACGCCTCACCGACCACGCCGGCGATAGTACGCCCCAGCAGAATGCCCACCATGATCCCGCTGACCACCGTGCCCACATTGCGCCCACGTTCGTGTGGCTGTGACATCACGGCCGCGAACGGCACCAGCTGCTGAGGTACACAGCTCACAATCCCCAAGCCAAATGACGCCGCAACCAGCGCCCAGATACCCGATGAAAACGCCGCCGCCAAGGCAAAACAGAACGCCAGCGCGATCTGCCCCAGCACCAGTTTGCGCCGGTCAAAGCGGTCGCCCATCGGCAACAGCAATGCCAGGCCGGTGGCAAACCCCAGCAGGGCGGAACCGGCCACCAGGTCCACGGTGGTCACGTCCACGCCCATGTCCGAGGCGATCAGTGGCAGGATCGGCTGGGTGCAGTAAATATTGGTGATCACCGCGCCGGCGATCACCGCCATCATGATGATCTTGCCGCGCGGCGCGACCGCAGGCGCTGCAGGACTTTGGTCAGTAATCGGTTGGCCACTCACGGCGCTCTCCTTCAATGCAGATCTCCGGGGGCGGAGATGAGTGGCCAACGTTACGCACTCGCGCTTGGCAGGATAATCCCCTAGGATTTGGAATCATCCTTCCAGAATTTGATAGGTTGCCATGAACCGTCTTGAATCCATGTCCATCTTCGTTGCCGTGGTTGATGCAGGCAGCCTGACGGCTGCGGCTCGGCGCCTCGACATGCCGCTGGCCAGCGTCAGCCGCAAGGTGGCTGAACTTGAGACGCACCTGAAAACCCGTCTGCTGCACCGCACCACGCGCCAGCTGTCGTTGACCGATGCCGGCGCCTCTTACCTCGACGCATGTCGGCGCATTCTTGAAGACATCAGCGAGGCCGAGCGCGCGGCCACTGGCGAATATTCCGAGCCCCGGGGCGAACTGGTGGTCACCGCACCCGTGGTCTTCGGGCGGCTGCACATCGTGCCGGTGGTGGCGGAATTTCTTGCGCAGTACCCGGAGATCGACATCAACCTGATCCTTACCGACCGGGTTGTGCACCTGATGGAAGAACACTGCGACGTGGCGGTACGGATTGGTGAGTTGCCCGACAGCTCGCTGAAGGCCATGCAGGTCGGCACGGTGCGGCGGGTGGTGTGTGCCAGCCCGGCGTACCTGGCCGCTCGCGGTGTACCAGGCGAACCCCAGGACTTGGCGGGACATGACTGCATCACTTTCGAAGTGCTGGCATCCCAAGGGGCGTGGGGATTTGGCGCGGGTAAAACCGGGCTCTCGGTACCGGTGCATTCGCGGTTGTCGGTGAACACCGCAGAAGCGGCGATTGCGGCGGCGACGTTGGGGGTTGGGGTGATTCGAGTGCTGTCGTATCAAGTGGCGGATGCGGTGCGGGAGGAGTCTTTGGCGGTGGTGCTTGAGGCGTTTGAGTCGGCGCCGCTGCCCATTAGCCTGGTGCACAAAGGGCAGTCGCCGTTGCCGCTGAAGCTGCGGGCGTTTCTGGATTTTGTAATGCCGCGATTGCGCGCCCGCACGGCTAAATAACACCGACGAATTTGAACCTGATGCAGATCAAAATGTGGGAGCGGGCTTGCTCGCGAAAGCGGTGGATCAGTCACCAGATGTATTGACTGACCCTCTGCATTCGCGAGCAAGCCCGCTCCCACATTGAATTTATGTTGCCAGTTGGATTTCGGTTTTGATCAAGCCACCGGGCACTCTCGGTTAAGCGCCTCATCCACCAATAACTGCGCCATTGGATCGTTCCCACGCTCTGCGTGGGAATGCCTCCCGTGACGCTCCGCGTCACCACTGCACAAGACTTCAACCTTGCATCCCCAGCTGGACGCAGAGCGTCAAAGGCGGCATTCCCACGCAGAGCGTGGGAACGATCAAAGTCCTACAGCTACTTCCAACCTTTCATTAAACCTTCATCAAACGGTTTTACTCCAGTCATGTGCAAGTCATAGGTCTGACACGGCCCGCGCCTACTGTCGTTTTGATCAGGCCACCGGGCACTCTCGATCCAGCGCTCTATCCACCAACAACAATCCCAACTCCAGCAGTTGTTGCATCGCCAATACCAGGCTGCGGTCTTTGCCATCAATGTTTTCGGAAAGGTCCAACGCCATTGCATTGGCAGACTGGAGTGTTTCGTAGGCGTTGCTCAGCAGTGCTTCCGTTTCAACGTTGGCTGATACGGTGAACAGACTAAAGTGGTTTTTTTCATTGGTGGACGCTTTGGTTTCGGCGGGTTTCAGGTAGTGATCGATGGCCCGCTGGGCGGCGTCCTGGAGCTTGGTTTTTTCAGACTTGGAGCCAGACGTTTCTGGCGGATTGGGCGTGACCTTGTACATGCAATGACTCTCCATTCAGTTGGAGCTCACCACATCTGCGACCAAGCAGGTGGGTGGCGAGCTGTACGCAGGTTGGTCGACCAGGGAATGGAAAACCCGGCAGGGCCAGAGCCCTCCCACGCACAGCTCGCCATAAAGCGAACACGATAATGCCGCTTGCGCGGCACTGTGCGCCATTCTAACCCGGGCGACCAAACCCGATCGCTGATGAGCAGCGACTTGGAGAGGCTAGCGGCGAGTTAAGGCTGCTGCAAGCCATAGAGATCGTAGGAAAAATCACGGATCTACCGGGATCTTGATTATTCTTGAAGCGATACTTCGGAAAGGCGCGGCTTTAGAAACTCCAAGGCATCTTTAAACACCTGATGCCACTCTTCTGACGGTTCGCTCGCAAGCGAGTGCCAGAAGAACCGGAACTCATGGCCGCCATCATCCTCTGCAAAATAGGTCCAGGTATCTGGTGTCTCTTCTGCGACCTGGCATTGATGAAAGGCCCATGTATGCCCCGTGGACGCTGAGTGCCAAGTGCCCAGGTCACGTATCACCTTGCCGGTTATCCCGGCTTCTTCCTGTAATTCCCGAATCGCAGCTGCGTCGGTGCTTTCGCCAGGCTCCACGCTGCCCTTGACCAGTTGAAGGCCTGCCAGGGGGTGTTTGAATGCGAGGATTTCCAGCGATTGGCGGGTTCGCAGAACGACCGGACATGCCTTGTCTTTTCCCATCACGTTGCCCTCTTGCACATATTGGCGGCCAGCTATTGCACCACAGTCCGGCACATTTCCAATGCCGGGCGAAGACCTTGTGGCGAGGGGGCTTGCTCCCGCTGGACTGCGAAGCAGGCCCAAGTCAGCCACCTCAGTACATCTGACAGACCGTGTCACCCAGGCTTGGGGCCGCTGCGCAGCCCAGCGGGAGCAAGCTCCCTCGCCACAGGTTAGGTATTCAGCGTCAGTTCCAACCTTTCATCAAACCTTCATCAAACGGTTTTACTCCAGTCATGTGCAAGTCATAGGGCTGACACAGCCCGCGCCTACTGTCGTTTGAACTCAAACGCAGCCACGGATGGCTGTTCAACCAGACAGAGAAGCCCATGACTCCAGCTATCCATGTCGATCATCTGAACAAGACCTTTGCGAAGAAGTCCGCACTGGTCGACCTCGAACTCACCGTCGCCACCGGTGAGATGGTCGCGCTGATTGGCGCTTCCGGCTCCGGCAAGTCGACCTTGCTGCGCCACCTCGCGGGCCTGGCCTGTTGCGACAAGAGCAACGGCGGCAGCGTCAAGGTGCTGGGCCGGGAAGTGCAGGCCAGCGGGCGGTTGAATGGCAAGGTGCGGCGCCTGCGCGCCGACATCGGCTACATCTTCCAGCAGTTCAACCTGGTCAACCGCCTGAGCGTGCTCGACAACGTGCTGCTCGGTTGTCTGGGCCGCATGCCGCGCTGGCGTGGCAACCTCGGTTTGTTCAACACCGAGGAAAAACAGTTCGCCATGGAATCCCTGGCCCGCGTCGGCCTGGCTGACCTGGCCGCGCAACGCGCCTCTACCTTGTCCGGCGGCCAGCAGCAACGCGTAGCAATTGCCCGCGCTTTGACGCAACGCGCCGAAGTGATCCTGGCCGATGAACCCATCGCTTCGCTGGACCCGGAGTCGGCGCGCAAGGTCATGGAGATCCTCGCCGACATCAACGGCCGCGACGGCAAGACCGTGGTGGTCACCCTGCACCAGGTTGATTACGCCATGCGTTATTGCCCCCGAGCCGTGGCGCTCAAGGGCGGGCGGATTCACTTCGATGGCCACGCCAGCGAGCTGAGCAGCCAGTTCCTCAATGATTTGTACGGTGCCGATGTCGACACCAGCCTGATGTTTTCCGACCAGACCCGCACACCCGTCGTCCCCGCACGGTTGGCCCTGGCTCGCGCTTGAAACCCTCCAACGACCCACAGGAATCCTCTCCATGTTGAACCGTATCGGTCATGTGTTTCTGTCCGCCGTGCTGTTAGCCAGCGTGGCCATGGGCAATGCCCAGGCCGCCGACAAGGCGATCAATTTCGGCATCATGTCCACCGAGTCTTCGCAGAACCTCAAGAGCATCTGGCAGCCATTTTTGGATGACATGCACAAGAAGACCGGCCTGACCATCAACGCGACCTTCGCCTCCGACTACGCCGGCCTGATCCAGGGTATGCGCTTCAACAAGGTCGACGTAGCCTGGCTGGGCAACAAGGCCGCGATGGAAGCGGTGGACCGTTCCAACGGCGAAATCTTCGCCCAGACCGCCGCCGCCAACGGGGCTGCCGGCTACTGGAGCGTGCTGATCGTGCGCAAGGACAGCCCGATCAACAACGTTGAAGACATGCTCAAGAACGCCAAGAACCTGACCTTCGGCAACGGTGACCCGAACTCCACCTCGGGCTACCTGGTGCCCGGCTACTACGTGTTCGCCAAGAACCACGTCGACGCCGCCACCGCCTTCAAGCGCACCCTCAACTCCAGCCATGAAGTCAACGCACTGAGCGTAGCCAAGGGGCAGTTGGACGTCGCCACCTTCAACACCGAAAGCTGGGACCGCCTGGAAGTTACCCAGCCAGACAAGGCCGCGATGCTCAAGGTGATCTGGAAGTCGCCGCTGATCCCCGCCGACCCGATGGTGTGGAGCAAGGCCCTGAGCGACAGCGAGAAGACCAAGATCCGCGACTTCTTCGCCAACTACGGTGACACCGACGAAGAGAAGGCCGTGCTGAAGAACATGCAACTGGGCAAGTTCCTCAAGTCCAGTGACGACCAACTATTGCCGATCCGCCAGCTGGAGCTGTTCAAGCAGCGCACCACCATCAGCGCCGACGACAAGCTGGAAGCGGCTGACAAGACCAAGAAGCTCGCGGATATCGACGCCGACCTCGCCAAGTTGCAACAGCGCATCACCGAACTGGACAAGAAGACGGCCGCCAACGGCTAACCCACCCCATTGTAGGAGCGAGCTTGCTCGCGAAAAACGTCAGGGCACCGCGCTCATTCAGGGTGCCCGCGTCATCGTTAACGACCTTCGCGAGCAAGCTCGCTCCTACAGTAAGTCATTGAGAGGGATTCATGACCACTCTGCACGCTGAAGCCGTAGGCAAACGCACCTGGCCGCAGTACCTCGGTTGGGGCCTGTTCCTGATCCTGCTGGCCTGGGCCTGGCACGGCGCCGAAATGAACCCGCTGGCGCTGTACCGCGATTCCGGAAACATGGCGACCTTCGCCGCCGACTTCTTCCCGCCGGACTTCCACGAATGGCGCTCCTACCTCAAGGAGATGATCGTCACCGTGCAAATCGCCCTCTGGGGCACGGTACTGGCGATTGTCTGCTCGGTGCCGCTGGGCATCCTGTGCGCCGACAACATCACGCCGTGGTGGATCCACCAGCCACTGCGCCGGGTGATGGATGCGTTCCGTTCGATCAACGAAATGGTGTTCGCCATGTTGTTCGTGGTCGCGGTGGGCCTCGGTCCTTTCGCGGGTGTCCTGGCCTTGTGGATCAGCACCACCGGCGTCCTCGCCAAGCTGTTTGCCGAAGCCGTCGAAGCCATCGACCCGGGCCCCGTTGAAGGTGTGCGAGCTACCGGCGCGAGTGCCTT
This sequence comes from Pseudomonas sp. SED1, assembly GCF_034044025.1. Classification (NCBI taxonomy): domain Bacteria; kingdom Pseudomonadati; phylum Pseudomonadota; class Gammaproteobacteria; order Pseudomonadales; family Pseudomonadaceae; genus Pseudomonas; species Pseudomonas sp. SED1. The sequence goes on along the minus strand of NZ_JAXCIS010000046.1, from coordinate 16,529 downwards.
GCAGGAAGTGATCTACGGCGTGATCCCGCAAGTGATGCCGCTGTGGGTGTCCTACGCGCTCTACCGCTTCGAAGCCAACGTGCGCTCGGCGACGGTGGTGGGGATGGTCGGCGCCGGCGGGATCGGCGTGATCCTCTGGGAGAACATCCGCGCCTTCCAGTTCGTGCAGACCTGCGCGGTGCTGCTGGTGATCATCGTGGTGGTGAGCTGTATCGACGTGTTGTCCCAACGCCTGCGCAAGCAGTTCATCTGACGTCGGAGGGGTGCCCCAGGGCGCTTTTTTTTAAGCATGCAGTTGTCTAGACAAGATGAGCCGGTGTACCGCGAACTCGCCGACATCCTGCGCCGCGAACTGAGCAGCTACCAGGCCGGTGAATTTCTGCCGGGCGAGGTGCAGTTGGCTGAACGCTTTGGCGTCAACCGCCACACCCTGCGACGCGCCATCGATGAGCTGGTGTTCGAAGGCAGCCTGTTGCGCCGCCAGGGCAAGGGTACCCAAGTGCTGGACCGCCCGCTGATTTACCCGATGGGCGCCGAGACCTCCTACAGCCAGTCGTTGTCGGCCCAAGGCGTGGGCGTGGAAGCGATGCTGCTCAAGCGCCGCTACTGCTTCGCGAGCCGCGAAGAGGCGCAGCAACTGGGCATCGCCGAGATGGCGCCGATGATCGAGCTGCAAACCCTGCGCAAGCTCGACCACCAGCCGGTCAGCCTGATCCGCCACCGCTACTGCGCCAGCCATGCGCCGCTGCTGGCGGACTACAACGGCGGCTCCTTGCGCCACTACCTGCGTGAGCGCGACATGCCGTTGACCCGCACCCAAAGCCTGATCGGCGCACGTTTGCCCAACCGTGACGAAGCCGCGCTGCTGATGATGCCCCGGCACTTGCCGGCGCTGACCGTATTCACCCTTTCCCGCGATCGCGACGGCCGCCCGGTGGAGCTGGCGCAGTCCACCAGCCGCTCGGATCGCTTCCAGTACCAAGTGGTGACCTGATGGAGACCCCGATGAACCTGTCCCCGCGTCAACACTGGATCGGCGTGCTCGCCCGCGCCTTTCGCAGTGAATTGCTGCCCCATGAAGACGCCCTGCGCGACGTGGATTACCAACTGATCCGCGCCCCGGAAATCGGCATGACCCTGGTACGCGGCCGCATGGGCGGCAACGGCGCGCCGTTCAACGTTGGTGAAATGAGCGTGACCCGCTGCGTGGTGCGCCTGGCTGACGGGCGCACCGGCTACAGCTACCTGGCCGGGCGCGACAAGGTCCATGCCGAACTGGCGGCCCTGGCGGATGCGCATTTGCAGGGGGCACACCCGAGCCCCTGGCTCAGCGATCTGATCGGCTCACTGGCCAACGCCCAGGCCGAACGCCGGGCGCAAAAAGAGGCCGACACCGCCGCCACCAAGGTCGAGTTCTTCACCCTGGTTCGAGGAGAAAACTGATGAATGCCCAACTCTTGCAACCGGCCTTTGTAGACCCGGTGCTGGATGCCCAGCGCGGTTTTCGCGGCGCCCTCAAGGCTCTCGCCGAGCCCGGCCTGATCCAGTCCTTACCCGCCGCCCCAAGCCTTGAAGGCCTGGCGCCGGCCACCTACGCGCTGTGCCTCGCGCTGCTGGATATGGACACCCCGCTGTGGCTGGCACCGTGCTTCGACACGCCGCTGATTCGCGCCAACCTGGCGTTCCACTGCGGCTGCCCGCTGACCACCAACCGGGAAGAGGCCGCGTTCGCCTTGCTCGGTGAACAGGACTTGCTCGACCTCAGCGGCTTCGACCACGGCAATGACCGCTACCCCGATCAGTCCTGCACCTTGCTGGTCCAGTTGACCGACCTGGAAGCCGGTCGCGCCTTGAACTGGCGCGGCCCGGGGATCAAGACCCAGCGTCAGGTCAACCTGCCGGTGCCCCAAGCATTCTGGCTCGAACGTCAACGCCGCGAGACGTTTCCCCGTGGCCTGGATGTGTTGTTCGCCGCTGGCCATCACCTGATCGGCCTGCCACGCAGCACCCGAATTGCACAGGAGCATGCCTGATGTACGTAGCCGTCAAGGGTGGCGAACAGGCCATCGACAATGCCCACCGTCTGCTGGCGAAAAAACGCCGGGGCGATACCTCCATTCCGGAACTGAGCGTGGAGCAGATCCGCGAGCAACTGCCTTTGGCGGTGGCGCGAGTGATGAGCGAAGGCTCGCTGTACGACACAGAGCTGGCCGCGCTGGCGATCAAGCAAGCGGCGGGGGATCTGGTGGAAGCGATCTTCCTGTTGCGGGCTTACCGCACCACGTTGCCGCGCTTCAGCCCGAGCCTGCCGATCGATACCGCGCAGATGTCACTGAGCCGGCGGTTGTCGGCCACCTTCAAGGACGTGCCGGGCGGGCAACTGCTGGGCCCGACTTTCGATTACACCCACCGTCTGTTGGACTTCGCGCTGCTGGCAGAAGGTGAATACCCAGGCCCGCAAACCACAGCGGAGGCGACCCTGGAAGCATGCCCGAGAGTCCTGGGTTTGTTGGCTAAAGAAGGCCTGATCAAGAACGAATCCGACGACACCGGCAGCGTCGCCGACATCACCCGCGACCCGCTGGAATACCCGGCCAACCGCGCTCAGCGCCTGCAAGCCCTGGCCCGTGGCGATGAAGGTTTCCTGCTGGCGCTGGGTTACTCGACCCAACGTGGTTACGGCCGCAACCACCCGTTTGCCGGTGAGATTCGCATCGGTGACGTCGAGGTGTGGATCGATCCGGAAGAGCTGGGTTTCCCGATCTGCCTGGGCAGTATCGAAGTCACCGAGTGCGAGATGGTCAACCAGTTCGTCGGCTCGGCCACCGAGCTGGCGCAGTTCACCCGGGGCTACGGTTTGGCCTTTGGGCATGCCGAGCGCAAGGCCATGGGCATGGCGTTGGTGGACCGCTCGTTGCGCGCCAATGAGTTCAACGAAGAGATCGTCTCGCCCGCGCAGCAGGAAGAATTCGTGCTGTCCCACTGCGACAACGTCGAGGCGGCGGGCTTCGTTTCCCACCTCAAATTGCCTCACTACGTGGACTTCCAGTCCGAGCTGGAACTGATCCGCAAACTGCGCCAACCGGCCGAGGGCACGCGCCATGAATGACCTGACCCAAACACCTGCGCGTGACCCGGCGTACAACTTCGCCTACCTCGACGAGCAGACCAAACGCATGATCCGCCGCGCCTTGCTCAAGGCCGTGGCGATCCCCGGTTACCAGGTGCCGTTCGGTGGCCGCGAGATGCCGCTGCCTTACGGTTGGGGCACCGGCGGCATGCAACTGACCGCCGCGATTCTGGGAGCTGACGATGTGCTCAAGGTCATTGACCAGGGCGCCGACGACACCACCAACGCCGTCTCGATCCGCCGCTTTTTCGCGCGCACCGCTGGCGTCGCCACCACCGAAAGCACCCCGGACGCCACGGTGATCCAGACCCGTCACCGCATCCCGGAAACCCCGTTGCACGCCGACCAGATCATGGTTTACCAAGTGCCGATTCCCGAGCCGCTGCGCTTTATCGAGCCGTCGGAAACCGAGACCCGCACCATGCACGCCCTCAATGATTACGGGGTGATGCACGTCAAACTCTACGAGGATATCGCGACCTTCGGCCATATCGCCACCAGCTATGCCTACCCGGTGATGGTGGATAAACGCTACGTGATGGACCCGTCGCCGATCCCTAAATTCGACAATCCGAAACTCGACATGAGCCCGGCGCTGATGCTCTTCGGTGCCGGTCGCGAAAAGCGCTTGTACGCGGTGCCGCCGTACACCCAGGTCACCAGCCTGGACTTTGAAGACCATCCGTTCGAAGTGCAGAAGTGGGAACACAACTGCGCGATCTGCGGCAGCCATGAATCGTTCCTCGATGAGCTGATTCTCGACGATGCCGGTACCCAGAGTTTTGTGTGTTCCGACACCTGGTACTGCGCCCAACGGGTGAAGGAGAACAACCAGTGAGCCAGCCTCTTTTGCAAGTGCGTGACCTGTCGTTGTTATACGGCGAAGAGAAGGGCTGCCAGGACGTCAGCTTCGATTTGTACCCCGGCGAAGTGCTGGGGATTGTCGGCGAGTCGGGCTCGGGTAAATCCACCTTGCTCTCGTTGCTCAGCGGGCGCTTGCCGCCGCAGGCCGGCAACATCGGCTATCGCGGCAAGGACGGCGAGTGGCTGGATTTGTACAGCGCCAGCGAAGCCGAGCGCCGCACCTTGCTGCGCACCGAGTGGGGTTTTGTCGAGCAGAACCCACGGGACGGTTTGCGCATGGGCGTATCGGCCGGCGCCAACATCGGCGAGCGCTTGATGGCTCAAGGCGTGCGCAACTATGAGCAACTGCGCGGCGCCGGCCTCGACTGGCTCGGTCAGGTGGAAATCGACCCGCAGCGTATTGATGACTTGCCCCGGACCTTCTCCGGCGGCATGCAACAGCGCCTGCAAATCGCCCGCAACCTGGTCTCCAGCCCGCGCCTTGTGTTTATGGACGAACCCACTGGCGGCCTGGATGTATCGGTACAAGCGCGCTTGCTCGACCTGCTGCGCGGCCTCGTTCGCGAGCTGGATCTGGCGGTGGTGATCGTGACCCATGACCTCGCCGTGGCGCGCCTGCTGGCGGACCGCCTGATGGTGATGCGCCGTTCCCGTGTGGTGGAAACCGGGCTGACGGACCAGATCCTCGACGATCCACAGCACCCTTACTCTCAACTGCTGGTGTCTTCGGTATTGCAGCCATGATGAATGCCTTGATCGAGGTCCGTGACCTCTCGAAAACCTTCACCTTGCACCAGCAGAACGGCGTGGTGCTGAACGTGCTGCGCGGGGTGGAATTCAGTGTGAAAGGCGGTGAGTGCCTGGTGCTGCACGGCCAGTCCGGCGCCGGTAAAAGCACGCTGCTGCGCACCTTGTACGGTAACTATCTACCGGCGGGCGGCAGCATTCGTGTGCGGCATGCCGGTGAGTGGCTGGAACTGGTAGGCGCCGAGCCTCGGGACATTCTGCAAGTACGCCAGCAGACCCTGGGCTACGTCAGCCAGTTTCTGCGGGTGATTCCGCGCGTGGCGTGCCTGGATGTGGTGATGGAGCCGGCCCTGGCCCGTGGCTGGTCGAAGGCCAATGCACAGTCGCGTGCCGAACATCTGCTGACCCGCCTGAACATTCCCCAGCGCCTTTGGCAATTGGCACCCGGCACGTTCTCCGGTGGCGAGCAGCAGCGGGTCAACATCGCCCGCGGCTTCATGGTGGATTGGCCAGTGATGCTGCTGGACGAACCCACCGCGTCCCTCGACGACAGCAACCGTCAGGTCGTGCTGGAGCTGATGAACGAAGCCAAGGCTGCCGGTGCCGCACTGATCGGCATCTTCCACGACCGCGCCGCCCGTGAAGCGGTTGCCGACCGCCATTTCGACATGACCCCCGCGCCTGTTGCCCAAGAGGAATACGCCCATGCCCGCTGAACAGATCCTCAGCAATGCCCAGCTGGTGACGACTGACCGTGTGTTCCTTGGCAGCGTGATGCTGCGCGACGGGCTGATCGTCGACATCGCCGAAGGCCGCAGCCAACTGCCCCAAGCCCAGGACCTGGACGGTGACTTCCTGCTGCCGGGCCTGGTGGAATTGCACACCGACAACCTGGAAAAACACATGACCCCGCGCCCTGGCGTGGACTGGCCGTCGACTTCGGCGGTGCTCAGCCACGACGCGCAGATCATCGCGGCCGGCATCACCACGGTGTTCGACGCGGTGTCCATCGGCGATGTGAACCCCAAGGGCAACCGCATGCAGAAGCTACCAGCGATGCTCAACGCCATCGCCTCGGCAGAAAGCGCCGGCCTGACCCGCGCCGAACACCGCCTGCACCTGCGCTGCGAACTGTGCCACCCCGACACCTTGAGCGTGTTTCGTGACCTGGTGGAAAACCCGCTGGTGCAGTTGGTGTCGGTGATGGACCACTCGCCGGGCCAGCGCCAGTTCGTGCTCGAATCCAAGTACCGTGAGTACTACATGGGCAAGTACCACCTGAACGACGAGACCATGGACGCGTTCATCAAGCTGCAAATGGCCAACTCGAAGGAATACAGCGACCGCTACCGCGCCGCTATCGTCGAGCATTGCCTGGAACGCGGGCTGTCGGTGGCGAGCCATGACGACGCGACGTTGGCGCATGTCGAGGAGTCGGCGCGCTATGGCATGACCATCGCTGAATTCCCCACCACCCTGGAAGCGGCGCGTGGCTGCCAGCAACTGAACATGAAAGTTTTGATGGGTGCGCCGAACGTGGTGCGTGGCGGGTCCCACTCGGGTAATGTGGCCGCCGCCGGCCTGGCTGCTGAAGGATTGCTGGATATACTTTCCAGTGACTACTACCCGGCCAGCCTGTTGCAGGCGGCGTTCGTGCTGGCCGATCAACAGGACGGCGGCGACCTTTCCCGGGCGGTCAAGATGATCAGCCTGGCGCCCGCACAAGCGGCGGGCCTGAGGGATCGCGGCGAAATCGCCGTGGGCCTGAGGGCCGACCTGGTGCAAGCCAAAAAAAGCCGCGACGGACTGCCAGTGGTCCAACAAGTCTGGCGACAAGCGAAGAGGGTGTTTTGATGGCAGGCAGGTTGATCTATCTCATCGGACCATCGGGTTCGGGCAAGGACAGCCTGCTGGATGCCGCACGCCCGCGTTTGGCCGAGCGTGGCTGCCGCATTGTGCGACGGGTCATCACCCGCTCGGCGGAAGCGGTGGGCGAAGCGGCGCAGGGTGTGAGCCCGGCGCAGTTTGCCGCCATGGAGGCCGAGGGCGCCTTTGCCCTCAGTTGGCACGCCAACGGCCTGTCCTACGGCATCCCCCGGGAAATCGATGGGTGGCTGGCGGCGGGAGATGATGTGCTGGTCAACGGTTCTCGCGGTCACCTGGCGCAAACCCGGTTGCGTTATCCGAACCTGCTGGTGGTGTTGCTGACGGTGGATCAAGGCGTTTTGCGCCAGCGTTTGCTGGCACGGGGCCGCGAATCCCTGGCGGAGATTGATCTGCGGCTCGCACGCAATGCGCGATTCGCCGAAGGTTTGAGCGCTGCTCCAGATGTGTTCCTGCTCGATAATTCCGGCCAACTGGAACACACGGTCGAGCGTCTGCTGGGCTGCCTCGACGGGCAACCAGCATGCGCCTGACCCTGCTGGGCACCGGCGACGCGCGGCAAGTCCCGGTGTATGGCTGTGAGTGCGCGGCCTGTGATTTGGCCCGCCGCGACGAGAGCCTGCGGCGTCGCCCATGCAGCGCGCTGATCGAGTGCGGCGACCAGCGCTGGTTGATCGACAGCGGGTTGCCCGACCTCACCGAACGCTTCCCGCCGCGCAGTTTCAACGGGATTATCCAGACCCACTACCACGCCGATCACGCCCAAGGCCTGCTGCACTTGCGGTGGGGGCAAGGGCTGGTGATTCCAGTGCATGGGCCGGTGGATCCGGAAGGGCTGTCCGACCTGTACAAGCACCCCGGCATCCTGGATTTCAGCCAACCATTTGCCGAATTTGAAACCCGCCGGCTGGGTGAGCTGAGCGTCACTGCATTGCCGTTGGTGCATTCCAAACCCACCTTGGGTTATCTGCTGGAAGGCGAAGGGCGGCGCATCGCCTACCTCACCGACACCGTCGGCCTGCCACCCGCTACTCGCGAATGGCTGCAACGCGAACCGCTGGACGTGCTGGTGCTCGACTGCTCCATGCCGCCGCAACCGCAGGCACCGCGTAATCACAATGACCTGACGCTGGCGTTGCAGTGTATTGATGAGGTCGGCGCGCAGTTGGGTGTGCTCACTCATGTGGGGCATACGCTGGATGCGTGGTTGTTGCAGCATCGGCGGGAGTTGCCGCGCCATGTGACGGTAGGGTGGGACGGGCGTGTGCTTTAGCGTGGGAAGTTATGTCAAGCGGTGAAGTCCTGGTCACAGGGGCATTTGGATAAAAAGTTTGAAGGGATGTGTCTTTGTTAATACCGATTTGGCGTATTCAAATGGGCGCCACTTTGTAGGTATTTAATTTTTTACTGATAAACCAATGTGGTTCTTGCAGTGCACGTGTGTGTTGAATTGTTTAAATTGCAAGTAATTTATTGAATGTATTAATGGGTGTTTCACCGCGTTAAAGTGTTTCAGTGAGAACCAAATAAGCGCTGTCCCGAGCTTTTTACGCATGAGAATTTAATAGCTGATGCCGATTGTTCCGGCTCGTTTATTAATTAGAAGAGTGCTCTGTCTCATGAATACTTTTGACGCGGTTTCCCTCAGGCCTTTACTTCAAAGTTTTCCGGCGTTTGAGCCTGATTCGCTTGGCTTCGGCGCCAACACAAAGCCTACGTACACCACGGATCAGGCCGCAAAGCAGATCACGCGGAACAACCAGCGGTTTCACGACCGCAACGGCGACAAGAAAGTTGACCTGTCCTACACCGTCGATCCGAGTTTCACCCCACAGCAGCAGCGACGCGTACGCGACGCGGTGCAGTCCTGGCAGGATGTTGCAAACATCACCTTCAGGGAACGGGCCAACGGTGTGGACGGTACGGTAAACATCAAAAACAACCGCCGCGGTGACGGTGGCGTCGCCACATTACCCACGCGTTCCACCACCAGTACATCGGCGACCATCGGCACGCAGAGGGCTGGTGGTTCACCAGCGCTGGGCAGCCACTTTTCGGTGACCACCGTGCATGAAATCGGCCACGCCATCGGCCTTCAACATCCGGGTAACTACAACGGTGGTGGCTCCAGTTACAACAGTGGCGCAGTGTATGCCGGAGATACCAAGGCGCGCAGCGTGATGAGTTACTGGTCGGAGAAAAACCAATCCGGTCACAACTTCCAGGCGCTGAACCCGTCCGCGCCGATGATGGATGATATCGCGGCGGCCCAACGGCTTTACGGGGCCAATCGCCAAACCCGTAATACCGACACGACCTACGGTTTTAATTCCAATACCGAGCGTGAGGCCATGACCCTCAAGAGTGCCAGCGACAAACCCCTCTTCTGTGTATGGGACGGCGGCGGCGACGATACGCTGGATTTTTCCGGGTTTTCCCAAAACCAGACAATCAATTTGAACGCCGAGTCGTTTTCGGATGTGGGTGGTTTGAAGGGCAATGTTTCCATCGCCAAGGGCTGTTTGGTCGAGAACGCCATAGGCGGTTCGGGAAACGATCTGCTGATCGCTAATCAGGGTGGCTGCCGGCTCAAGGGTGGCGCGGGTGGCGACACGTTGCGCGGCGGCGGCGGGGCGGACGTTTGTACCTACGACAAGGCCAGTGATTCCACGCCGCAGAATCCTGACCTGATCGAGAACTTTACCAGTGGCACCGACAAAATAGAGGTCTCGGGCGTTCTGAAAGAGGCGGGCGTCAGCGGCCTTGTGTTTACTGATCGGTTCAGTGGCCGGGCGGGCGAGGCGATACTCAAACATGATGCTGCGACGGGGCGTTCAAGCCTGGAGATCGACCTGAAGGGCAGTGGCACTCCCGGTTTTCTGGTCAAGGGCATTGGCGAGATCAAGCCTGCGGATGTGCAGTGGCAGGGGCAAACGCCAAATGTGCAGCCAGTGCCGAACGTAGTGCCGCAACCGGCTCCGGAGCCGACGCCGTCGATTGATGTGAAACCGGACCTGCTTTCACAGCTAAGCGAGATGGTCACGAAGACGTTGTCAGCCTTGCTGCAGTTGTTTCAACGCCTTGCCAAACCGTCTTGAGCGGTAAGGCCAAATCGGCAAGCCAGTTCCTTTCGACCCTTGGGTGTGAGTCCAAGGGCACGGCTATCAAGGTCCTGGGTCATCAGCACAACACGCCCTCCACAAACTCGATAAACGCCCGGGCCTTGGCACTGACCATACGGCCTGTGGGTAATACGGCCCACAAGTCCCGGGGCGGCAGTTCCCAGTCGGTCAGCACCGCCTTGACCTCGCCACTGGCGATCTCCGGCATGAACATCCATTCGGCGGTCATGGCCACGCCCTGGTGGGACAGCACCCCTGCGCGGATGCCTTCGGAGGACGTGACGCGCAGGCGCCCGTGAGCGACCACCGGGTGTTGATGCGCACCTTGATTGAAGGTCCAGCAGGTGCTTTCGCTCAAGCTATAGATCACCGCCTGGTGGTGCAGGAGGTCTGTCGGGGAACGGGGTTCGCCATGGCGTTCGAAATAGGCCGGCGTGCCGAAAATCCGGCTGGGGCTTTGGCCGATCTTGCGGGCGGTCAGGCCGGAGTCACTCAGGTTGCCGATGCGCAGGGCGACGTCAATGCCTTCTTCCACCAGATTTAGCAGGCGGTCGTCGAGTACGACGTCGACGTTCAGGCCAGGGTGTTTATCCAAGAACGGGCCCAGGTTGGGGATGATTTGCAAGCGGGAAAAGGTCACGCCCGCGCTGACGCGCAGGGTGCCCGACAGGCCGTTGCCGACGCCCCGGGCGGCGTCTTCGGCACCGTTGGCTTCGTCGACCGCGCGTTTGGCCTTTTCAAAAAATACCAGCCCGGCCTCGGTCGGCGTCAGGCCCCGGGTGGAGCGCATCAGCAAGCTGACCGCCAACCGGGCTTCCAGTTGCGCAATGCCTTTGGAAACGGCGGGCTGGCCGATTCCCATGCGTTTTGCGGCAGCGGAAAACGAGCCGGTCTCGACGACGTGGACGAAGGTTTCCATGGCAGTGAGGCGGTCCATCGGGTGTCCTTGTGGCGTGGCGTTTCGGGAATCATGGGGCCTTTAGGAAAAGCGTGGAAGTCAATTCGGAGGCATAGAATTTATTCCTTAAAGGAATAGATCCGGTGTTTTTCCAACATCCGGTAAAACAGCCGCCAGTCAGCCTGATGAATTCTGTGCTTGAGTAAAGATAACTCTGGAGTTACCTTTATTCGAGCCGGAGCAAGGAGGCTGTGGTGCAAAGCAGGCTATTGATCAAAGAGCTGCAAGAGGCAGGTTGGGTGCTGGATCGGGTGACGGGCAGCCATCATCTTTTCACCCATCGCTATAACCCGTACACGATACCGGTGCCCCGTCCCAAGAAGGATCTGCCCATGGGCACCGTGCGAAGTATCAGGAAACGTGCCGGGCTGTTTTCGTTTTAGGACGGTTTAAGGAGATTTTCCATGCAATACCCAATTTGTATCGAATGGGGTGATGATTTTGTCGCCACCGGTATTCAGATCCCCGATATTCCGGGTGCTGTGACTGCCGGGGACAGTTTTGAAGAGGCTTACAACGCTGCGGTTGAAGTGGCGCACATCCTGTTGCAGGAGATCGCGGCAGAAGGCCGGGTGATTCCGATGCCAACGTCGGTGGCCGCCCATCACGATAATGAGGATTACGCCGGCATGGGCTGGGGGATGTTGGAGCTCGACATCTCGCCGTATCTGGGCAAGACCGAGAAGGTCAATGTGACCTTGCCCGGCTACGTGATCCAGCGTATCGATCGTTATGTGCGCGAGCACAAAGTGAAAAGTCGCTCATCATTTCTGGCCGATGCGGCTTTGGAGAAGTTGGTGCGGTTGTAACTAGGCAGTCGCTACCGCGCCTTGCCGCGAGGCACTCAGGAACCGCAGCAACGCCACCAGCGGGAAGGCGCTGCCCACCAGCATCACCCCCAGCCAGCCGCCGTGTTCGTACACGCTGCTGGCAATCGCCGAACCGAAGGCGCCGCCGATGAAGATGCTGGTCATGTACAGCGCGTTCAGGCGGCTGCGGCTGTTGGCGTCGAGGGCGTAGATGGCGCGTTGGCCGAGGACCATGTTCATCTGCACGCAGAAGTCCAGGACCACGCCGGTCACCGCCAGGCCAATCACGCTGTACAGCGGGTGCACGAAGGCCGGCAGAAAGCTCAGCGCGGCAAACAGCATCGCCAGCAATGAGGCGCGGTGGGTGTGGCCGGCATCCGCCAGGCGCCCGGCGATGGGGGCGGCGATGGCGCCCAGGGCACCGACCAGGGCAAACAGTGCGATCTGGCTCTGGCTCAGGCCGTGGTTGCGGGACAGTTCCAGCGGGGCGGCGGTCCAGAACAGGCTGAAAGTAGCGAACATGCAGCCTTGGTAAAACGCCCGCTGGCGCAGCACCGGTTGGCGGCGCAACAGGGTGCCCAGTGAACCGAGCAACTGGCCATAGCTGGCGGCGTGATCCGGCTGACGCTTGGGGATGGTCAGCATCAGCACCACGCTGATAAACGCCATCAGGGCCGCGGCGGCCATGAACATGGCGCGCCAGCCGAAGTGGTCGGCCACCACGCTGGACACCGGCCGCGCCAGCAGGATACCCAGCAGCAAACCGCCCATGATGCTGCCGACCACCCGGCCACGGGATTCAGCCGGCGCCAGGTGTGCCGCCAGCGGAATCAGGATTTGTACCGACACCGAACTGAAGCCGATCAGCAGCGACACCAGCAGGAACAGATTCGGCTGTTCGGTGAACGCCGCACCCAGCAGGCTGGCGATGGCCACCACGGTGGTGGTGATCATCAGCCGGCGGTTTTCCAGCAGGTCGCCCAATGGCACCAGGAAGAACAGGCCCAGGGCATAGCCGATCTGGGTCAGGGACACGATCAGGCTGGCCATGGCCGGCGTGAGGCCGATGTCCGGGGCGATCAGCTCGATGATCGGTTGGGCGTAGTAGATGTTGGCGACGATGGCGCCGCAACAGAACGCAAACAGCATCACCATGCCTCGGGTCATGGTGCTTGTAGCGTGGGGCGTGGCGTTCATGGCGTTCTCATAAAAGCGAAGGAAAGAGGCGAGCGAGAATAATGATTGAGCCTGGGGGCGAGTAGCCTGTCTGTGGTGATAACACTCATGCCGGGAATTAATGACTGAAACGTTAACTTTCGGGCTGAAGGTCGATGATACATTCAGTCACAACTGCATAAACAGGAAATCGACTGCCATGAAGACGACATTCAACAAGATGCTCTTGGCCTCAAGTCTGGCCGCGCTGATGACCGTGGGCGTTGCCCAGGCCGCGGATGCCCCGCGTATCGGCGTGCGGGGTGCGATTACCGCGATGGACGGCGACGCGATGCAGGTCAAGGTCAACAGCGGAGAAGACGTCACTGTTCACTTGACCAAAGACACCCTGGTGCGCGCCGTTACCCTGGCCAAGATCGAAGACATCAAGCCGGGCAGTTACATCGGTTCGGCGGCCATGCCGAACGCGGATGGCACCCTGACGGCGCTGGAAGTGCATGTGTTTCCACCGGCCATGGCGGGTACGGGCGACGGGCATCGGGCGTTCGACCTGAAGGAAGGCAGCAGCATGACCAACGGCACCGTGGGTGACCTGGTGGTGAGCAATGGCCGGACGTTGACCGTCAAGTACAAGGGCGGCGAGCAGAAGATCGTGGTGCCGGACGATGTGCCGATCGTCAACCTGGAGCCGGGTGATCGCAGCTTGCTGAAGCCGGGGGTGAAAGTGGTGATGTTTGCGGCGAAGGGCGCGGATGGGAGCGTGACGGCCCAGGCGATTTCTGCGGGCAAGGATGGCGTGACACCGCCGATGTAACCGCTGAACACTGAAACAAATGTGGGAGCGGCGGTGCGACGATTCGACTTGCTCGCGAATGCGGTGTGACAGTCACCGGATGTACCGACTGATCCACCGCATTCGCGAGCAAGCCCGCTCCCACATTTTTGACCAGGTTTCTCCAGTCAGAACTGCTTATTGGCCGGAGTAGATCTGGTCAAAAACCCCACCATCATTGAAGTGGGTCTTCTGCACGGTGCGCCAGTCACCAAAGGTCTTCTCGACCGACAGGAAGTCGACTTTCGGGAAACGGTCGGTGTACTTGGCCAGTACTTTCGGGTCACGTGGACGCAGGTAGTTGTTGGCGGCAATTTCCTGGCCTTCTGGCGACCACAGGTATTTCAGGTATTCCTCGGCAGCCACTTTGGTGCCTTTTTTCTCGACTACTTTGTCGACGATCGACACCGGCGGCTCAGCCTCGGCGGAGACGCTTGGGTAGATCACTTCGAACTGATCACGGCCAAATTCACGGGCGATCATTTCTGCTTCGTTCTCAAACGTCACCAGTACGTCGCCGATCTGGTTGGTCATGAACGTGGTGGTAGCGGCACGGCCACCGGTGTCCAGCACGGGGGCGTGTTTGAACAGGTCGCCCACGAACTTCTTGGCCTTCTCCTCGTCACCACCGTTCTTCAGCACATAACCCCAGGCCGACAGGTAGGTGTAGCGGCCGTTACCGGAAGTTTTCGGGTTCGGCACGATGACTTGTACGCCGTCCTTGACCAGATCCGGCCAGTCTTTCAGGGCTTTCGGGTTGCCTTTACGCACGATGAACACCGTGGCCGAGGTGAACGGCGCGCTGTTGTTCGGCAGGCGGGTGACCCAGTTGTCCGGCACCAGCTTGCCGTTGTCGGCCAGGGCGTTGATGTCGGTGGCCATGTTCATGGTGATCACGTCTGCCGGCAGGCCGTCGATCACCGAGCGCGCCTGTTTGCTCGAGCCACCGAAAGACATCTGCAGCGTCAGCTTGTCGTCTGGATGCTCGGCGGCCCAGTGCTTCTGGAAGGCGGCGTTGTAGTCTTTGTAGAAGTCGCGCATCACGTCGTAGGAGACGTTGAGCAGAGTGACCGGGGCGGCCTGGACGACGCCAGCCAGTGCGAGGCCGGCGGCCAGGAGAGAGGCGCTAACGAGTTTTTTCACTGCTCATTCCTTGTTGTTCGAGAAGGTTGTCGACGATGTAGGGGCAATATGCCAGCGACTATAACGGGGGGCGCATAGTCGCTTAAAGATTAAAAAGAACTTTGCTTATTCCACTTTCTTGAAAAGCCCGTTACCACAGCGTGAGCAAAACGCGGCGTTCGGCTCATGGCTGTTTTTCTTGCACACCGGGCAATCGGTTTGCAGCGCGTCACCCCGCATGGCATTGGCCAGTTCGGCAGTGAAGATCCCGGTGGGCACGGCGATGATCGAGTAACCGGTGATCATCACCAATGACGAAATCACTTGGCCCAGCGGGGTCTTCGGCACGATATCGCCAAACCCCACGGTGGTCAGGGTCACGATCGCCCAATAGATGCCTTTGGGAATGCTGGTAAAGCCGTGTTCCGGGCCTTCGATCACGTACATCAAGGTGCCGAACACCGTGACCAGGGTGCAGACGCTGACCAGGAACACCACGATCTTCTGCTTGCTGCCCCGCAGCGCCGCCATCAGGTAGTTGGCTTGCTTGAGGTACGGGCTGAGCTTGAGCACACGGAAAATCCGCAGCATCCGAATGATCCGGATGATCAGCAGGTACTGCGCGTCGCTGTAATACAGCGCCAGGATGCCGGGGACAATGGCCAGCAAGTCCACCAGCCCGTAAAAGCTGAAGGCATAACGCAAGGGTTTGGGCGAGCAGTACAGACGCAACCCGTACTCGATCAGAAAGATCAGCGTGAAGCCCCACTCGATATAGGCCAGCACATCAGCGTAGTTCTGGTGCACCTGGTCGATGCTGTCGAGCATCACGATCACCAAACTGGCGAGAATGATCAGCAGCAGGATGCCATCGAAGCGCCGCCCGGCGACGGTGTCGCTTTGGAATACCATGACGTAGAGCCGCTGACGCCAGTCGTTGTTGCTGTCCATAAAACCCGCCTGAATCGAATGTCGAGCAAGCCTAGGGGGATTCGAAGGGGCTGTCCATGCGGGCTTTGTGCATCACCCGATGGCTGGCGCGCACCAGCCAGGTGGCGAGGATAAACGGCGCGGTCAGCGCGGGCAGGTTCAGGCCGGTGAAGCCAGGCGTGAGGATGATCGCCAGCAGGATACCGATCAGCGGCAGCCAGGGTTGGCGGCGATGCTGGCTGAGGGCCAATGCCGCCAGTGCCGGGTTATAGCTGTGCAGGCCAAGCAGGGCGCTGGCGGGTTCGTCCATCAGCAGGGCGACCAGCACGCCGAGGCTCGCACCGGCCAGCGCCCACAACGCGGCGTGGGGGCTGGCGAGCAGCAGGCCGAGGGCGATCAACAGGCCGGCCAAGGGTTGGTTAAGCAGAATGACTTGGGCGAGGCCGTTAAACGGTGCGCAGAGCAGTGCCCAGGTGCCGGGTTCGCTGGCGGCGAATGCGGTGGGCGGGGCGGCGCCGAGCAATAGCCAGCCGAGCACCACAAACGGTGTGGTGTAGGCGGGCAGGTCGTCAGGGTTGGCGGCGCGTTTGAGCCATTGGCGGGTGAGGATTGCGCTGAGGCCACCGCAGGCGAGGATCAGCGGCGGTAACAGTGCCGACCAGGTGAAATGCTGGCTGATCAGCAAGCCGAGTAGCACACCGTTATAGCTATAAAGGCCAGCTTGGCGTTCGGCCTTGGGATAGCCGCGGCGTTGGGCGGTCAGCAAACCGGCGACACCGCCCAGCAGTGCGCCGCCGAGCAGGGTCGGGGCGCCGATCAGGATCGCCAGCAGGCAGAGCAGGCCACACAGCGGGTGGCGCTGGAGGAAAATCTGGCTGAAGCCGTTGAGCAGGGCTTCGGCCCAGTCGGGGCAGGATTGGTTGGGCATGGTGAGTGAGTCTGAGGGACCGAGTTG